>CAMDMH010000001.1 GCA_945901835.1 Devosia equisanguinis
CGGTTCCGTAACGCTGACAGAATTCGATGAAGCTCAGCCCCTTCTGGAACTGCACCTTGTTGCGTGGCATGTCGGCCTCCCGTCCGGCCTCGGAAGACCGCGTAACAAGCGGATGTGGCGGCATAGAGGTCATGACGGGGTAATCAAGAATGTCCATGTCCGAATTGATCGGCGGCAACAAGCGTGGGCCGTCGCGCCGCACGATCGTGCGCACGGGTCTAGGGGCTGCGGTCTCGATGCCGGCGATCCTGAGCGTGATCCCAGTCAACGCGCAGAGCCGCGTCATCAAGATCGGGCACGTCTCCCCGCGCACGGGACCGCTCGCGGCCTTCGGCGAGGCCGATCCGTTCGTGCTCGACGGCATCAACAAGCTGATCGGGCAAGGCATCCAGGTCGGCGGGCGCACCTATCCGGTGCAGATCATCTCGAAGGACAGCCAGTCCAACGCCTCGCGCGCGGCGGAAGTCGCGGCGGAACTGATCCTGCGCGACAAGGTGGACCTGATCGTGGGCGCGTCGACGCCGGACACGACGAACCCGGTCGCCGACCAGGCCGAGGTCAACGAGGTGCCCTGCATCACCACGGACTGCCCTTGGCAGCCGTACTTTTTCGGGCGCAAGGGCGATCCCAAGAAGGGCTTCAACTGGACCTATCATTTCTTCTGGGGCCTCGAAGACATTCTGGGCGCGTTCACGGCGCTGTGGGATCAGGCCGGCACCAACAAGGTGGTCGGCGGCATGTTCTCCAACGACGCTGATAGCAACGCGTTCGGCGACAAGGAGCGGGGCTTCCCGCCGGCGCTGGCGAAGGCCGGCTTCAAGCTGGTCGATCCCGGCCGGTTCCAGCTGCTGTCGAACGACTTCACGGCGCAGATCGCTGCATTCAAGGCGGCGAACGTGGAGATCGTGACGGGCGTGTTCATTCCGCCTGATTTCTCGACGTTCTGGAGCCAAGCGGCCCAGCAGGGCTTCAAGCCGAAGGTCGTCACCGTCGCCAAGGCGTTGCTGTTCCCGACCACGGTCGGACCGTTGGGCGCGCGCGGCACGGGGCTCACAACGGAAGTGTGGTGGAGCCCGAGCCATCCCTACAAATCGAGCCTGACGGGCGATAGCGCGAAGTCGCTGTGCGATGCCTACACCGCCTCGACCAAGCGGCCGTGGACGCAGCCGATAGGGTTCAAGCATGCGCTGTTCGAGGTCGCTATCGACGTGCTGAAGCGGGCGAAGAGCCTCGAAGCCAAGCCGATACTCGATTCGATCGTAGCGACCAACGCGCAGACGATCGTGGGGCCGGTCGCCTGGGGCAAGGGGCCGGTCAAGAACGTGACAAAGACGCCGCTGGTCGCCGGCCAGTGGAAGGGCGGGCCGAACGGTCCTGAGCTGGTGATCACCACGAACTCGACCGCGCCGAACATCCCTGTTGGGGGCAAGCTGGATATTCTGGGTTGAACGGTCTTGGGGTCAGACCCGCCAAGTCTTCGCGGGGATGTGATAAGGTTGATCTCGTCGCGACGGGCAACAAAACGCGAGAAAAATGACTACTATCGTAGCCAGAGCCCTCCCTGATGGCAGCCTCGTCGAGGTGTTGCCGGACGGTACGACACGCCCGATGCACGATCCGATGGATTGGGCAACCGCAGAGGCCTTGACGGACGAAGAGATTATCGCAGCAGCACTGGCCGATCCCGATGCACAACCGCTGAGCGATGAAGCGCGCGCCCGCGCCCATCAAGGGCCACCACCACGCGTCGTGCGACACAAGCTGAAGCTATCGCAGGAAGAGTTCTGCGCGCGCTACCATATTCCGCTGGCTACACTCGTGGGATGGGAGACGCGCATGATAATGCCTGACGCCGTCGTGCTGGCGTACATGCAAGTCATCATGGCGGACCCGGAAGGCGTCGCGAAGGCGCTAAACCGCAATCCCGCTGCGCCCCAATCACGGGCAGCTGAATAGCTCCGTCTGTTCGACATTTCAGAGATGTCGACGATCACCGCCTTGGCCTGCGTGCCGCGGGGAACGGCGCCTGCAACACCTCGTCGATACGATCGCATTTGTCTTTGCCGAGCCCTGAATAGTATCGCGCAGCCGACAGACAGCGGCGGATACGATTGTTTCGTCTCGCCGCTTTCAGAACCTCATCAAGAAGATCCGGCGATGCATGAAACAAGAATGAGGCAAGCTCATTCCGGCCGAGCTCTTCCTCCTCCTCCTGGCTTTCCGCCGAAGCAAGGCGCGCCAGTATGTCAGCCAGCCGGCTCTCGTCGTCGATGCTCATGACAACACCTCCGAACGGGCATCGAGCCCCGTCCGCCGACAGACACGATCGAAGCTCATTCGCATCCACCTTGACCGATCGTTACCACCACGCTGCCGACCTTCCGCTGGGAATCGGCGCGGGCGTGCGCATCGGCAATTCGGTCGAGCGGGAAGTGGCTGTCGATCACCGGTTTGAATGCGCCGGCCTCACACAGGGCTTTGAGCGTCGCCAGATCCTGCGCTCGCTCCGGCGCGGGACCACCGGCCACCTTCAATCCACTTGCCCTGGATTGGAGCGGCGATTTGAGCAGTTCGCCCAGCCCGGCCACGAGAAGCAGCAACCGGCCCTTCTCGGTCAGCGCGTTCCGACAGCGCGCAAACGAAGCGTTACCGACCGAATCCAAGATGATGTCCCATCGCGCACCGCTCGCAGCAAAGTCGGCCACGGCGTAATCGATCACCTCGTCGGCGCCGAGGGAGCGGGCGAGACCGGCATTGGCGGCCGAGCAGACGCCGGTGACATGGGCACCGAAATGTCGGGCCAACTGCACGGCCGCTGAACCGACCGCGCCCGAAGCGCCGTTGACCAGGACGCGTTCGCCGGGCTGGACGCCGGCGACATCGCGCAGGAAATAGAGCGCCGTCGTGCCTCCAAACGAGATGGAGGCGGCTTCCTCGAACGTGAAGCCGGCAGGCATGGGCGCAATCGGGCCGTCCTCGGGCATGGCCTTGAACTCGGCGTGACAGCCCATACCAACGCCGCTGAAGGCAAACACCTTGTCTCCAGGGCGATACCGTGTGACCTTCGTACCGACCGCTTCGACGACGCCTGCGAGTTCCGTGCCGAGGATCGGCGTGCGCGGCCGGGTCAGACCAAGAAACAGCCTGGCCGGCAACGCGAAGCCTGCAGGGAACCTCGCACCGCGCACGCGTGCGTCGGCAGAGGACACGGTCGTCGCGAGGACGCGGATGACAATCTCGCCGGGCTTGGCAAGCGGAGCCGGGATCTCACGCACCTGCACCACATCTGGCCCACCATAGGCTGCGCAAACGGCTGCTTTCATCATGCTGTCCCGGATTTGCCCATTTTGGTACCGTCGAAAACCGGGCTGACCATTCCTTCGCGATACGACGAAACTATGATCTTCAGACACAATGTTCAGCCCCTTGCGGCTGGATGGGAGCAGCGCAATATCCTGTTGGTCGGAACGGCGCGAAAGGGCTACACATCGGGCAGGGTGCGGACGGTCGTTACGATCAGCTTGCGCCAACCCGGGATGAGCCCCGGCACCACATATCCAGGAGCAGATCATGGCCAGTGTCCCGGCGAAGACGCTAATGCAGTATCTCGACAAGGCCTCCGGCGCGCTGCGCGACATGGGGCTACTGCCGGACAAGATCGAGCCGTCACCGATCAATGCTCTGCTCGACAAGATCGCCGATATCGACAAGGACAAGGCCGCGATGATCGCCCGCACGCTCGCGCAGGGCGAAGTATTCAACGAGGTCGTGCGCGAACAGACCTCGAAAATGGAGATCGGCGAGCGCTACCAGCTTATCACCAACGGGTTCAACTCGATCCGCGACGACAGCAAGCGGCTGGTCGATCAGGTGGCGGACGGCAAGATCGACATGCTGGAGCGCGGCACCAACATCTGGATGAAGCTGGCGCGCGGCGATATCGCGGACCGGTTCGACAAAATCCGCGGGGTGTATCTGGCCGTCACGAAAGAGACCAAGAACCAGATCGAGCGCGAGGCGAAGATTCTCGACGCCTATCGCGATTATCGCGGCGCGCTGAAGCACGCCGAGGTGATGGCGCTCGAGATCCTGAAGAAGGCCGAAGGCAAGCTCGACGCCGCCAAGAAGCTGCTCGGGGAGGCCTCGACCGCCGTCGGCAGCTTCTCCGGCACGGAGCCGGCGGAACGCGCCAAGCTCGAACTCGCGCGGGACGAGGAGCTGCGCCGGACGCAAGAGGAGGAGAAGCGCTACCAGATCGCCAAGGACCTCTCCGACAACATGACGATCGGATACAATACGTCAGAAGTCATCATGGCGCGGCTGATGCAGCTCACTTCGGCGAAGGAGCGAGTCTACAGTCAGGCGGTGTCGTTCTTCTCGACCAACGACAGCGTGCTGACCGCGCTCAAGGCGTCGTTCACGGGCATGTTCGGGCTGCACGAGTCGACGAAGACGCTCGATGCCATGAAAGAAGGCATGTCGAAGAGCCTCGAGGATCTCGCCAAGATCGGCGACAAGGTTCAGGAGGCCGCGGTCCGCGCCGGCTACGGTCCGACGGTTCGTGCAGAGGCGGTCAAGATGCTCGTGGAGAGCGTCGTCGGCTTCCAGGAGCGCTCGCGCGAGATCATCGCGGAGGTGCGCAAGCTCTCGACGCAGAACTCTTCGGAAATCCGAGAGGCGGTTGAGGCCGGCAAGAAGCGCGTCGCCCGGTTGGCCGCTTCGATCGAGGCGCTCCCAGGACCGGGTTGATCGTCCAATCCCCCTAAGCCCTCCCCCCACCGGGGAGGGGGACGCGTATTGCTTGGATGATCGCGAATGCCAGAAGCCTCCGTTGCGGAAAAGCCGCACAAGCTCGACGACGTCATGATCGCGATGGACGTGGTCGACACGATCCGTCATCGCGACGATCTCGTGCGGCGGGAGCTCAACGACGAGGCGCGCGAAGCGGAGCTGATCGAGCGGCTGCGCGAGATCTACCGTCAGCAGGGCATCGAAGTTTCGGACAAGGTGCTGGCCGAAGGTGTGAAGGCGCTGAAGGAAAGCCGGTTCACCTACACGCCGAAGCCACCGTCGCTGAAGCGCACGCTGTTCGAGATGTGGGCCGGCCGCAGGCGCTACGGGCCCTTCGCGGCAGCCCTTGCCGGCATCGTCGTGTTCGCGTTCGGATATCACTACTTCAACGTGACGCGGCCGGCACAGCTTGCCGAAGAACAGGCGCGGATCGAAATCAGCGAGACATTGCCGCGATCCATCCGGCAGGCGCACGCGGATATCGTCAAGGCAGCCATCGACGCCAGCGCCAAGCCGCGCGCGGATCAGCTTCTCGCCGATGGTGAGAAAGCCATCCGCGACATGGATCGCGGGGCCGCGACCAAGATCTCGACCGAGATGAAGCGCCTGGCCGATGAGGTCGCGGCGGAGTACACGCTGACCATCGTGTCGCGCCCCGGCGAGACGACGGGAGTGTGGCGCAGACCGCCGAAGGGGGCGACACAGCGCAACTATTACATCATCGTCGAGGCGCTCGCGCCCGATGGCCGCAAACTGCGCCTGCCCATCCGCAACGAAGAGAACGGCGAGACGGACCTCGTCGACCGTTTCGGCGTGCGCGTGCCGCAGCCCACTTTCGACACCGTCGCGGCGGACAAACGCGACGACGGCATCGTCCAACGCAACCGCTACGGCGTGAAGCGCCGGGGCACGGTCACGGTCGATTACCTCATGCCATTCGACGGCGGCAGGATTACGAAATGGTGAGGCAGTAGGCAGTAGGCAGTAGGCAGTAGGCAACCAATCGCACGACGCAGACGGCGCGCAACGGAAATCAAGCCAAGTATGTGGACCGGACGGCAGACACTCGGCGAGATCGAGGGCACGCTTTCGAAGCTGCGCCGCGACGAAGGCCAACTCGACGGCGCGCTGGCGTCGGCGACGGGGCAGGCGGAGCAGCTGCGCGGCGAGCGCGCCAATGCGCTGCGGGAGATGGCGCGCATCAAGCTCGACGAGATGGCGGCCGGGCGGCTGGTGCGCAATCTGGACGCCGCGGAGCAGCGCGCCGGGCAGATCCTAGAAAACCGCCGGCTGCGCCTCGAAGCCCTCAACGCGCAGCAGAAGACGCTCGGCGATGAGGTCGCGCAAGCGGAAGCAGAGCGCCACAGCGCGTCTGCGGCGGTCGAGGAGGCGCTGGAAGCCGTCGACGAAATCCGCGCGCGGGCGGAGGCCGACGTCAAGACTGTCGCTGCGTGGATAGACGCGAAGAAAGCGCACGAGTTTGCCGATCAGATTGCCGTCGAGGCCGAGAAAAAGGCCGCGCAGTCGGAAGCGGAACTCGGAGCAAAGAAGAAGCCCTACGATAACGATCCGTTGTTTGCCTACCTGTGGAACGCGAAGTTCGGCACGAGCCAGTATGCGGCGGGGAACCTCACACGCCTCGTCGACCGGATGGTGGCCGACTTCATCGGGTATCAGGACTCGCGTGCCAGCTACGCGATGCTGACCCAGATCCAGCTTCGGCTGCGGGAGCATGCCAATCGCCAACGCAACGCAGCCGACGACGTACGTATGACGATCGCTGCGCTCGAGCGTCAGGCGATGGTCGAAGCGGGCATCGAGCCGAAGGAGCGCGTGCTCGCCGAGGCACGGCACAAGCTCGCCGCGGCGGACGGCAATGCGGAACGGCGGCGGGGCCTGCTCAAAGACGTCGAGGCCAAGCGGACCGCGATGCTGGGTGGGGGCAACGATCCTGCATACTCGGAAGCAATGCAGACCATCGTCGAAGGGGATTCGCAGGACGACATCGGCACGCTCTACGAGGAAGCGAAACGTACGCGAACGCCGACCGACGACATGATCGTGCGGCGGATCGGCGGGCTCGACGAACGTCTGGCCGAGATCGACAAGGAAACCGCCGCGCTGCGCAAGGCGGCGCGCGAGATGGCCGGCCGCAGAACGGAAGTCGAGCAGGTTCGAGAGCGTTTCCGGAACTCCGGCTTCGATCATCCCAATGCGACGTTCCGCAACGAAAGCGAGATCGGCGCCGTGCTCGGGCAGATCCTGGAAGGCGCCGTCCGCAGCGGCATCCTATGGGACCTCCTCCGCGGGGGCTTCGGAACCCGGCCTGGGCGTGGACGGCCCGACTTCGGCGCGCCGACGTTCCCGTTTCCGTTCCCGATGCCGGGCGGGGGTGAAGGTGCGCGCGGTGGCGAATGGCGCCAACCCGGCACGCGCGGCGGGTGGACGCCGCCGTTCCCCTCGGGGGGCGGTGGTGGCGGTGGCGGAAACGACAACGACAGCGGCGGAGGCGGCTTTTCGACCGGCGGCTCTTTCTAGCCACCTGCGTGCTATGTCGGCCCGCGCACTTCCTGAGGGGCCGTCAAACGCGCTACTCTCTGGCAAGCGTTCATTCAGCCAAACCTCACTCGTTCAGGATTTCACGCTCCCATGACCACGCCCGCCTATGAGCTTCGGCTCATCGAAGACAAGCTGCATTCGGGGACGGTTCTCGAATTGCCGGCCGACAACATCAACCGGGTCGTCTATGTGGCGCATGGCTCGATCAAGACGAGCGAAGGCCGCTTCGAGGACAACTCGGCGTGGTGCGGGCGAGGTGCTGCGCGCCTCGTCGCGGAAGCGAACGGTGCGGCGCTGTGGCGGTTCGAGGTCGTGCTGGCCGGTGCCGCCGTCACGTCGGCCTCCGTCAAAGCCGGAACGTCACGCGTCAAGCTGACGGCTCCGCTCAAGTGGCCGATCGCCGACGCGGTACTGCTGCGCGCCGACAGCGTCGCGTTTCCACCCGGCGGATGCGCCTACCTGCATACGCACCAGGGGCCGGGCATCCGTTGCCTGATCGAAGGCGGCGTGCGGATCGACACCGACGGGCACTCGACCTGCTACGCACCCGGCGGCGCATGGTTCGAGGCAGGCCCCATTCCTGTTTTCGCGCAGGCGGCCGCGGACCGTCCGAGCCGCTTCATCCGCGTGATGGTGCTGCCAGTTCGTCTGAAAGGCCTAAGCTCGATCGCTTATGTCAACGCGGAGGATCGAGACAAACCGAAGTCACAAAGCTATAAGATTTTCGTCGATCAGCCGATCGACGTTTGAAGTCTTTCACCCTCCGGAGACGTCGATGCGGAAGTTCGAGGCCAGCCTCGCTGCGCTGGTGTCAGTTGTCGTCGCGGTAGCATTCTGCGCATTGCCGGCTGCCGCACAAAGCTATCCCGACCGTCCGGTTCGCGTGAACGTCGGGTTTGCAGCAGGCAGCGCCTCGGACGTCGTCTACCGCATCGTGCTCGAGAAGGCGGCGACCGAACTCGGCAAACCGAACATCTTCGTGTTCGAGAACATGCCGGGCGCGGGCGGCAACAACGGTCTTGCCAGTGTGAAGCGGGCCGACCCGGACGGCTATACGTTAGCTGCAACCGCCGGCGGACCGCTGGCGGTGAACAAGTGGCTGTTCAAGAGCATCCCGTTCGACCCGGAAACGGACTTCGAGCCAGTCGCGATGCTGACCGTCAATCCGCTCGTGGTGGCAGTAAGCGCGAAGGCGCCATTCAAGACGCTGGCGGATCTGACCGCCTACGCCAAAGCGAACCCCGACAAGATCACGTACTCGTCGGTCGGCCCGGGCAGCGGTCAGCACTTGGGCGGCATCCAGTTCGAGCTTCTCAACGGCGTAAAGATGCGGCATCTGCCGTATCGCATCACGGGCCAGCTGGTCACGGATCTGATCACCGGCGAGGTGCCGCTGAGCTTCCAGAACATCATCAACGTGCTCGAGCAGGCACGCGGCGGCCAAGTGAACCTGTTGGCGCTGGCGGCGAAGACGCGTCATCCGTCGATACCGGACACGCCGACGACGGCAGAAGCGGGTATGCCCGCGTTCCTTTCCAATTCCTGGTTCGCCGTCGTGGCTCCCAAGGGAACGCCGCGCGCCATCATCGATACCTTGAACAAGGCTGCCGGCGCTGCCCTCACCGACGCCGCGACGATCAAGAGGCTGCAGGACATCGGGACAGAGCCGACACCGATGACGCCCGACCAGTTAAAGGCTTTCATCGCGGCGGAGAACGTGAGCTGGAAAGACATGATCGCCAAGTCCGGGTTGCCGCCGATGTAGACTGCCGATATAGACTCGAGGCTCGGGCTTCGGCGCTTCGGGCCAAGACAACGACGCACCTGCCACGACAGGATCGCGCGAACAACCTGCTCGAAAAGCGGTCGAACAAGGGAGGACGGCTTGACCGGTACCAGAATTGGATGTGCGACGGCATTGGCCATCGCAGGAGCTATGACCGCGATATCCGGCGCCGCACTGGCGCAAGGCACTTATCCCGACAGGCCCATCCGCGTGATCAACTCGTTCGCGGCGGGAACCGCGAGCGACATCATTCCAAGGTTCGTGCTCGAAAAAGCCGGCACCTTCATAGGACCCAACACGTCGTTCGTGTTCGAGAACGTTCCCGGCGCCGGCGGCAATCCCGGCACCGCGATGCTGGCCCGTCAGGACGCGGACGGCTACAAGATCGGGGCAACCGCGATCGGTCCGATGGCGATCAACAAGTCGCTGTTCAAGAACCTCGGCTACGATCCGGAAACCGACTTCGAGCCGATCACCCCGACGGCGCAGCTCTCCAATGTCGCGACCGTATCCAACAAATCCGGGATCACCACGCTCAAGCAACTCGTCGACTTCGCGAAAGCGAACCCCGATGCGCTGACCTATTCCTCGGTCGGGCCTGGCAGCTCGCAGCATCTGGCCGGTGTTCTGTTCGAGCAGCTCACCGGTTCGAAGATGCGCCACTTGCCGTATCGCGTAACGGGGCAGCTCGTCACCGACCTCGTGACCGGCGAAGTGCCGCTGAGCTTCCAGAATATCGTCAACGTGCGCGAGCAGTTCGTCGGCGGCAATCTGAAGATCCTCGCCATCACGGCTTCGCTGCGGCATCCCTCGATCCCGGAAGTTCCGACCGCCGCGGAGGCTGGCCTGCCGGGGTTCGTGACGAGTGCGTGGTTCTGCATCGTCGCGCCGAAGGGGACGCCGAAGGCGATTGTCGATCGCTTGAACGGCGCGATCGTGAGGGCGCTCAACGAGCCGGACATCAGGAAGAAGCTCAACGATATCGGCGCAGAGCCGATGCCGATGGCGCCCGACGAGTTCAAGCGCTTCATTTCGGCCGAGGTCGTGCGCTGGCGCGAGATCGTGACGAAAGGCAATATTCCGCAATTGTGAGCGGCAAGAACGTGAGGATGTGGCTGGATTGAAACTGCTGGAGGATACATGCGATCGACGAAGCTCTTGGCGCTGGCCGCGGCTGCCACTGCGGTAGCATGGTCCGGCCTCGCACGTGCTCAAGCTTTCCCGAGCGGGCCCGTCACGATCATCATTCCGATCGGGGCCGGCGGATCCGATGCAATCGCGCGGATCATCGGCGAGCGCGTGTCGAAAACCTGGGGGCAGCCCGTCGTCGTGGTCAACAAGCCGGGCGCGGGCACGATGCTCGGCACCGAGGCCGTCGCGCGGGCCAAGCCCGACGGCCACACGCTGGGCATGGCGATTTCGGCACTGACCATCAATCCCGCCATCCGCGCCAGCATGTCCTACGACACGTTGAAGGACATCCGCGGGGTGACGCTGCTCGCCAACGCGGCGATGGTAGGTGCCGTGCACGCCTCGGTGCCGGCGTCGAACGCCAAGGAATTCATAGCCTGGGCGAAGACCAAGAAGCCCGACGAGATCGCGTACCTGACGCCGGGCATCGGCACGCTTGGGCATATCTCCGGCGAGCTTTTCCAGAACGCGGCCGGCATCAAGATGCTGCACGTGCCCTACCAGGAGAGCAATCGCGCGGTGACGGACTTCATCGCCGGGCAGGGACAGGCATTCTTCGGGCTGTGGCAGTCGGTCGAGGCGCTGGTCAGAGCCGATAAGGTCAAGGTGCTCGGCATCTTCAACAAGACGCGGATGGCCGACTATCCGAACGTGCCGACGATCGCGGAGACGCTGCCGGGTGTGGAGACGGTCTCGCGGCTCGGCGCGATTGCACCTGCGGGAACGCCGAAGGCGGTGCTCGACAAGATCTCGGCCGACTTCAACGCCATCATCCGGATGGAGGACGTGAAGGAGCGGTTCCGGCCGTTCGGCATGGTGCCTGTCGGATCGACACCGGAGGAGTTCGACGCGGTGATCGCGAAGGAACTCGCCGAGTGGAAGGACGTGCTCGGGCGGGCGGGCGTGAAGCCGAATTGAGCTTGTGCGGAGTTGCATGAGCTCGATCGAAGCGTAGCCGTTGGCCTCGGCGGCAATGTCTGCGAAGTAGAAGCTCTCATTCTACCGCGAACGGGTCAGGCCCATGTCGATCGAACTCAGCCAGCGCATGAATTTCGAGTACGGGGTGCCGCGCGAACTCGTGCCGGGCGTGCAGCGCATCGTGGCGAAGAATCCGAGCCCGATGACATTCAAGGGCACCAACACCTACATCGTCGGCAACGGGACGCTCGCGGTGATCGATCCGGGGCCCGACGATGAGGAGCAGTGTGCAGCGATAGTGAAAGCGGTCGCCGGTCGGCCGGTGTCGCATATCGTGCTGACGCATGCACACGGCGATCACTCGGATGGTGTGCCGCGCCTGATCGATGCGCTGAAGGCGCCGCTTGCCGCCTATGGCTACGAGCCGCGCGCGGGCGGGGCATTGAAGATCACGCCCGACAGCCGGGAGGTCGGCGTCAAGACCATCCGGCCCGATATCATGCTGCGCGACCGGGACGCAATTCAGGGTGACGGCTGGCGGCTCGAGGCGCTGTTCACGCCGGGTCACGCCCCCGATCACCTGTGCTTCGAGCTGAGCGGAACCGGGATCCTGTTTTCCGGCGATCATGTGATGGGGTGGAACACCAGCGTCGTCGCGCCGCCGGAAGGAAAAATGAGCGACTATCTCGCCTCGCTCGACCGGCTGCGCGGACGTGGCGACAAGCTGTTCCTGCCGGGTCATGGCGGCAAGCTGGCCGAACCGGAGCGGATGGTGCGTGGATACCTGATCCATCGCCGCATGCGCGAAGACGCGATCCTGAACGCGATCCGCGAGCGGCCGAAGTCGATCGACGAAATCGTATCGCTGATCTATCCGACTATTGAGCAGAAGCTCGTCCGGGCTGCGTCGCTTTCTGTACAGGCGCACGTTGAGCACCTGATCGAGCGGCATCTTGTGAGCGCCGACGATCCGATAGCCTTTGATCGCCCGCTTTACCCTTCTTGAACTGCGACTTGCCCTTGTCGAGCCGGGACTTGATGCGCGCGAACCGTTGCCCCGGGGTGGCCACCGACGCGTCGATACGCGCCTGCAGCTCGGCCAGGACGCGGCGAACCCGGCTCGAGTTGCGACCGAGATCGTGCTGGCCGAACCGGGAGGCGCTGCGGACGTCGATGCGCGAGCGGCCAGCTTCACTGTCCACCCGGACGATCACGTCGTCGTAGAAGCCGATCACCGTCGTACGATCGACCGCCTCGATAAGCCCCGGCCGACGCTGCTGCGGCGGGCTCTCGGCCACGATCTGAAAGCGCAGCCTTTTCACCGTCTCGACCGCCAGATCGTAAGTCTCCTCCAGCGGTCGGCTCACATAGAGGGGGCGAAGATCGGGATAGGCCGCCTTCTGCAGCTCGGCGAAACGGCCGCCGGGGTACTGGGCCGGACTGGACGCTCCGGCCCGCTGCCGCTCAGCTACCAGTGCTGCAAAGACGGGCGGCGAGCCAAGATCCGTGCTAGCATCGTTGATCGACGGCAGATTGTAGTAGGCCGGCGCGAACGCCAAGGGCCAGCAGAATACACCGCCGGCCAGCAGCATACCGATCACCGCCCGAGCGCCGCCGTCCGCACCGCGCCGCCACACGTCGCCGATCGCGAAAAGGCCCAGCAACAAGGCGAGCGCCGCCAGGCCAAAAGCCACCAGGAAGAGATTGAGCGCCAATGCCGTCGGCATGCCCAGCAGCCGGTGCAACAGGATCGCCATGACGATCAGCGCGCCGGAAAAGAGCGCCACGCGGGGCGTCCATGATGCGAACAGGGCTGGGGACGTGTCGTTCATCCGATGTCTTTGCCTGATCCGATCGAAGGCTATCGCTTGGAGTAACGCAATCGAAGGCGGGGCTACGATTTACCATACCCGCCAGATACGGTTTACTCCGGGCGTGGGGCGCCGCCAAGGCGACAGCGACAACATGCGATCCTCATAAGCGATTTGGCCGAAGGATCGGCGGCCGCCTCGCAGAATACCGCTTTACGCCGCTCTGCCATGGGCTTAACCGTTCAGCCCGGATTGTGCATCGAGACCAAGCAGCAGGAGAACCACATGAAGCTCGTTCGTTTCGGCGCGGCCGGCCACGAGAAGCCCGGTATCGTGGATGCCCAGGGCGCGATCCGCGACCTGTCCGCCCACGTTAAGGACTTCACAGGCGAGGCGCTCGCGCCGGCTTCGATGGACAAGCTGCGCAAGGTCGATCCGGCGAGCCTGCCGCTCGCTCCCACCGGCGTGCGCATCGGCGCTCCTGTCGGCGACGTCCGGAACTTCATCGCTGTCGGCCTCAACTATGCGGACCACGCGAAGGAATCGGGCATGCCGATCCCGAAAGAACCCATCCTGTTCAACAAGCTCGCCAACTGCATCATCGGCCCCAACGACGACATCATGATGCCGAAGGGCACGACCAAGCTCGATTGGGAACTCGAAATCGCGTTCGTCGTGAACCGCCGCGCCCGCTACGTCTCCGAAGCCGATGCCCCGAGCTACATCGCCGGCTACACGATCTGCAACGACGTGTCGGCGCGCGATTGGCAGATCGAGCGTTCGGGCGGGCAGTGGATGAAGGGCAAGTGCATGCAGGACTCTGGCCCGCTCGGTCCGTGGCTCGTGACGCCCGACGAGGTAGGCGATCCGCAGAGCTTGGATATGTTCCTCGACGTCGGCGGAACCCGCATGCAGAAGGGCAATACGAAAACGATGATCTTCGGCTGCCACTACCTGATGCACTACATCACGCAGTTCATGATGCTCGAGGCCGGCGACGTGGTGACCACGGGTACGCCTCCGGGAGTAGCACTCGGCCAGAAGCCGACGCCGACGTTCCTGAAGGTCGGCGACGTGATGCACCTCAACATCCAGAAGCTGGGCGAGCAGAAGAGCCGAATCGTCGAATTCAAGATGTAGAGATGTAAGTGGAATGATCGACGTAGGCTGGGTCAAGCAAAGAGCGACCCAGCTTAACGTGACGGATGCTGGGTCGCGGCCAGGGGCCTTGACCCAGCCTACGGGTTCCAACTTTTGACTGGCCGCAATATCGTTCCATGCCGTAGCGTGCCGAAGGTCTCCATCAGAGCGGCCTTTATGCTTTTCGGAGGTACGCCATGAATTCGTTCTCGACCCGTATTGCGCTCGCAATTGTCGGTTGTGGCATCGCCGGCGGCGCAGAGGCGCAGATCGCTCGCAAAGACCTGTCGATCGACACCGCGCTCGTGATCGCGACGACGGCCATGGCGGACTGCAAGGCGAAGGGGTTCGCGGTGTCGGTGGCCGTCGTCGGTCGCAATGGCGAATTGCTGGTCCACTTGCGCGGCGACAACACCGGCCCGCACACGATGGAGAACAGCTTCAAGAAGGCGTTCACGTCGCGCACGTTCCGCATTCCGTCGGGCGAGATGGAAGACCGGCTGAAGAAGAACCCGGCCATGGGCGCGCAATATCTGACGGGGTTCACCACGGGACGCGGCGCGCTGCCGATCAAGATCGGTGAAGATACCGTTGGTGCTGCCGGCGTCAGCGGCGCTCCGGGCGGCGACAAGGACGAGGACTGCGTGAAGGTCGGAATCTCCAAGGTGGCGGATCAGTTGAAGTAGATGAGGTAGCCTGACCAACATGGCCTGGGACGACATCTCTCTCTTGCGTTCCCGGAAGCCGAGTGCAGCGAGGCTATCCGGGATCTTTCTCCTTCCGAGAGATGTAAAGACCCCGGTTCTTCACGCTCCGACCTTTCGGTCGGACCGCTCGTCCGGGGACGCGAATCCTTGGGAGTGCTACCAAGAATTCATGCTGCTTTCCAACCGGGCCTGGTCAAGCCGAGGTTAGCGCGCAGCATGGTGCCTTCGTAGCGGGTGCGGAAGAGGCCCCGCCGCTGCAGCTCCGGGATCACGAGTTCGATGAAGTCGACGAGGCTGCCGGGGAACACGGGCGGCATGATGTTGAAGCCGTCGCAGGCTTTCGTCTTGACCCACTCCTCCATCATGTCGGCGATATCCGACGGCGTGCCGACGATCTGGCAATGGCCGCGCGCACCTGCGATGTGGCGATAGAGATCCTTGATCGTATAGCCCTCGCGCACGGCGAGATCGTACATCAGCTTGGAACGACTGGAGTTGATCTTGTCGTGCGGCAGTTCGGGCAGCGGACCGTCGATGTCGCAGCCGGTCAGGTCCCATTCGAGGCGCTTCGACAACAACTGCAAGCCGACGACAGGATCGATGAGGTCCTGCAGAACTTCGTACTTCGCGGCTGCTTCGTCGCGCGAGCGGCCGACGCACACGAACAGCCCCGGCATGATCTTGAGGCTGTCGGGATCGCGGCCGAACTTCGCCATGCGTCCCTTGACGTCGGCGTAGAAGGCGCGGGCGGGCTCGATGTGCGTCTGAGCACCAAACACGACCTCGGCGGTTTCGGCGGCGAGATCCTTGCCGTCTTCCGATGCTCCGGCCTGCACCATCACCGGCTCGCCCTGCGGCGACGGGGGCACATTCAACGGCCCCTTCACGCGGAAGAACTCACCGCGATGCTGCATGGCGTTGATCTTGGCGCGATCGAGATAGAGTCCCGACGCCTTGTTGCGCACGAATGCGCCCTCGTCCCACGAGTTCCACAAGCCGCGTACGACATGCGCGAACTCGCGACCGCGGCGATAGCGCGATGTTTTCTCCATGTGGGCTTCGAAGCCGAAGCTTTCGGCTTCGAGCGCATTGCCCGAAGTGACGAGGTTCCAGCCGGCGCGGCCGCCGCTGACGAGATCGAGCGACGCGAAATGGCGCGCGATCAGATAGGGCTGGTCGTAGGTCGTGGTCGCCGTGCAGACGAGCCCGAGGTGCCTGGTATGCTGGGACAGCGCGCCCATCAGCGTGAAGGGCTCGATCCACGTGCTGTAGCTGTCGCGTTCCATCGCTTCCAGCGAGCCACGCCACCACGTGACCGAGTCGGCCATGAAGAACATGTCGAACAGGCCACGCTCCGCGAGCTTGGCCAATTCGATCAGGTGGGGAAGGTTGTAGCCGGAGTCGGCGATGCCGTCGGGGTGCCGCCATGCCGCGAGATGGTGGCCACACTGCCAATAGAACATGCCGAGTTTCATCTGTGGCATGCGTTCCTCCGAGGTCATCGATACGTGCCGGCAGACTAACATCCGTTCTCATCCCGCAAATGGTCAATTGCGCAATGAGTTCACTCGCGCGAAATTAGTCCGGTAGAAACGCGAGGGAGGAACAGGCAATGCTCGACAGACGCGGCTTGCTCACCGGTTCGGCAGCCGGCGCGGCGATCTTCGGTTTCGATCCCGGGCTGGCGCTCGCGCAAGCAGGCGGCACGCCGGTCAAAATCGTGTTCCCATTCGGGGCCGGGGGCGGCGGAGATGCCATCAGCCGGCTCGTCGCCGAGTGGATCGCGCCCGAGTTGAAGCGATCCGTGATCGTCGAAAACCGGACGGGTGCGGACGGCCGGATCGGTATAGGATCGGTGAAATCGTCGCCGCCCGACGGCAATACGCTGCTGATCACAACCGGTCCGACAATGAGGCTGATGCCGCTGGTGCACAAGGCTCCGGGCTATGACCCGTTCAACGATTTCGCGCCGATCTCTCTGTTGGCCCGCTTCGAGTTCTGCGTCGCCGCGGCGCTCAACACCGGCATCAACTCGATGAAGGAGATGGCAACGTGGGTGAAGGCCAATCCCGACAAAGCCACCTATGGGTTGCCCGGCGCCGGCACGATCCCGCATTTCACAGGCGTGGCGCTTTCCAAGTTGATCGGCGTCGACATGAGGCGGCTGCCCTATCGCGGCGGAGCGCCGGCAATGAACGATCTCGTCGGTGGCCAGATCCCGCTCTCGGTCGGGACCGTAGCCGATGCCCTCCAGCAGCATCGCGCCGGTAAGGTTCGTATCCTCGCAGTGACGAGCAAGACACGCTCGCCGTTCCTGCCCGAGGTGCCCACGCTGACAGAGAGCGGCTTCAACCTCGAAAGCGAGGCCTGGTATGGCTTCTGGGCGCCCGCCGGGACACCCGAGGCGGTCGTCGCCACCCTCAATGCGGCCGTCACGGAGGCTCTGAAGGTCGAGGCAAACAGAAAGCGCCTCGAAGGGGTCGGACTCATTCCCGTTGGCACGACGCCTGCGCGCCTCGTCGAGATCATGCGCGAGAATACCGCGCAGTGGTCCGGCATCGTGAAGGAGAGCGGTTATACGATGGAGCAGTAGCTCCAGGTCAGGCAGTACGCGACCTCCGGCCGGTGATCCGACGCACGACCCAACTCGCGAACAGGTAGAACGCCATCAGAAGCAGCGGCACGGCGGCGACGACGACGCCCCACAAGAATTTGAACCAGCCTTGCTCGTCATGATTGAAGCGGACCATCCTTACATGGCGCTTCGTGTCTTTCTTGAAATGCGGCAAGGCAACGTTGGAGACGACATAGGCGATGCCCTCCGGGGTCACTTGCGGCGTGGTGCCGGCATAGGCCCGAGACGCCTTCTCCCGTTCGTAGGTTCCGATCGGTGTGGCGCGGGCGCCGACGTCGTCGATGACATAGAGTTCGCCCGACTGGCGCCATGCGCCCAACCAAGCGAATGCGCCATAACCGACCGCCCACAGCAACGCCGAGATCAGCAGCACTCGCTCAATTCGCCGCCGATCCCAGATCATTGCGCCGACTCGATCTGTTCGCCTTCGAGACACGCTTTGCTGAGCATTTCCATCCCGAGCTGGTGGTTGATCTTGCGAAGGTCGGCCGGACGGGGCGGCTACTTGTGCGATTTCATCATGCCGAGGGTGAACAGATAGTCGTCGCCATCCTTCGGCTTGTGGCACTCGAAGCAAGCCTTGAGGTTGGCCTTGTCGTTGACCGCCCTCGCCGTCGTGTACGCTTGGTATTCCCACTCGCCGTTGCGCAGGTTGTCCGGGTACTCCTTGCCCCAGCCGGCGCGCTTCTCCATCACGGCGTAGGCGGCGAGCTCGTCCTTCACGAAATGACCATCGGGCCCCTTGAGATGTGCGCCGGTGGGATCAGCCTTCGACTTGAAGCTCTTCATTACGATCCAGGTGCCGCTGGGGATCGGCTTGCCGGCCTTGGCTACGTCGACCGCATCCTTGGTCGTGTAGAACTCGCGATACAGCTTGTTGTTGGGATTGCTCACGACGCCGTACTTCACGCCCTTCTCGTAGTCGGCAGGGAACTTGACGAGGTCCGGTCCGGCATTGACCTGGACGATGGCGGTCCCGGCGAGAAGGACACCTGCAAAGACGGCGGCGGAGGCAACTGCTAGGACTCTCATGGCGATTCTCCCGATCAAAAAATGACACCTGAAGCAGTATCGCTGGACTTCACGTTTCCGAGGCTTCGCGAGAAGATATACGGGCGCGGCGCGGAAAGGTTTCAAATAATCGCGAGGCACCGGCTGTCGGGCGGCGGCGGGGCCATGTAAGCTGCTGCCATGACATCAAAGAACATCCGTTCCGGATTCTATTCCGGCTCCTTCGATCCGGTGACGCTCGGCCACGCCGACGTGATGGCGCGCGCCATGCAGCTCGTCGACCGGTTGGTGATCGGCATCGGCGTGCATCCGGGCAAGACGCCGCTGTTCACGGTCGACGAGCGGATCGACATGCTGAAGAGCGAGGGGGCCCGCGTTGCGCCTGCGGGCGTCACGGTCGAGGTCGTGACCTTCGCGGGCTTGACGGTCGATGCGGCGCGCGATGCCGGCTGCTCCGCCATCTTCCGTGGCCTGCGCGACGGCACGGATCTCGACTACGAGATGCAGATGTGCGGCATGAACGGCGCGATGGCGCCCGACATCGGCACCGTGTTCCTGCCGGCGAGCCCCGGCGTGCGTCACATCACGGCGACGCTGGTGCGCCAGATCGCGCAGATGGGCGGGAACGTGACATCTTTCGTCTCGGCCGACGTGGCGAGGCGGCTTGCAGCGAAGTTGAAGAAGTAGGCCGGCGAACGGTCCATTGGGAGGGGAAATGTCGGTTGCCCGGCGTGGCGTTCTGCGATCCGTGCTCGGCTCGCTGCTTCTTCTGACGGGATTGTCCGCAACGCATGCTCGCGCCGAAGATGTCGCGCAGTTCTACGTCGGCAAGACGGTCAGCATCGTTGTCAGCGTCGAGGTCGGCGGCCTCTATTCGACTTTCGCGACGATCCTCGCGCGGCACCTTCCACCGTTCATTCCCGGCCGGCCCACCGTCATCGTCCAGCACATGCCGGGTGCCGGCGGGTCGATCGCAGTCAACTGGGGCTACAACGTCGCGCCCAAGGACGGCACGGTGATCATTTCGCCGAACACCGGGTTGCCGCTGCGGGTTCCCCTGGGTCTCGACAAGCCGACCTACGATGCGTCGAAAATGAACTGGCTCGGCGGCTGGAACGAGGGGATCAACACGGTCACTCTGCGGCGTGATCTGGCGCCGGCAACGACGATCGAAGCCGCGCGGGAACGCGAGGTGATCCTCGGCGCGATCGGCAAGTCGTCGAACACCTATACGGTGCCTGCGCTGATGAACAACATGCTCGGGACGCGGTTCAAGCTGATCACCGGTTATCGCGGTGGTTCACCGATCCGGCTCGCGATGGAAAAAGGCGAAGTGCACGGCTGGGCTGGCCAATACGACGGGTGGAAGCTGATCGATCATCCGTGGGTCAGGGACGGCAACCTCGTGCATCTTGTGCAACTCGCGAGCAAGCCTTCGCCCGAACTAAAGGGCGTGCCCCTGTTGTCGTCGCTGTCGCGCAACGACGAGGAGCGTACGATCCTGAGGGCCATCGAGAGTGGGATCGCCGACAGGGCGCTGGTGGTAGCGCCGGGGGTGCCGGAAGCGCGCGTCAAGGCGCTCGCCAAGGCGTACAGCGAAGTTCTGCGCAATCCGCAATTCGTGAAGGATGCGGCCGCGGCGAAGTTCGAAATCGATCCCATTCCTGGCGAGGTGATCGAAGCCTACGTGAAATCCGTCGCCGCCTTGCCGAAGGCGACGATCGCCAAGATGAAGCAGGCGATGGAGATCGAGTAGGCCGCGCCGTGTGTGCCGGAGGATTGCGATCGCTTTTGCGCTGTCTCGTTTTGTTGGTATACGTTCGATTGAATTGGCCGGCGCACCGAGGGGGAAGCTCGATGCGGTCGAGGTGCCTGCCATCGAGGGGATCGAAGCCTGATCGCGAATTCAGCGGCGGCGAACCTCACCATCACCGCGGCCGCGGCCTTGCTCGCGGTGCAACCGGCGCGCGCCGGCGATGTCGCACAATTCTATGCCGGCAAGAATGTCAGCATCGTCGTCGGCTTCGAGGCCGGTGGTCTTTACTCGACATTCTCGGCGATCCTGGCGCGCCATCTCGGCCGGCACATCCCCGGCCAGCCCAACGTGATCGTCCAGCACATGCCGGGTGCCGGCGGCATCGTCTCGGTCAACTGGGGCTACAACGTCGCGCCGAAGGACGGCACGGTCATCTTCACGCCGCTGCCTGGACTGCCGCTGCGGGTGCCGCTCGGGCTCGACAAGCCGACCTACGACGCCATGAAGCTGCAATGGCTCGGCGGGTGGGGCGAAGGCATCAACGCGGTGACGCTGCGCCGCGATACGGCGCCGGCCCTCACGATGGAGGAAGCACAGCGGCGCGAGGTCATCGTCGGCGCGATCAGTAAGTCGTCGAACACCTAGACGGTGCCGGCGCTGATGAACAATCTGCTGGGCACGAAGTTCCGGATCATCACGGGCTACCAGGGCGGCGCGCCGATCCGGCTCGCGATGGAGAAGGGCGAGATCCACGGCTGGTCGGGACAGGCCGACGGCTGGCGGATGATCGATCACCCCTGGCTCAGGGACGGCAATCTCGTGCATCTGGCGCAGCTCGCCAGCAAGCCTGCGGCGGAACTGAAGGGCGTGCCGATGCTGTCTTCGTTCGCCCGCGAACCCGAAGAGCTTTCGATCCTCAAGACGATCGAGAGCGGTGTCGCCGATCGTGCCGTCGTGGTCGCGCCGGGCGTTCCCGCGGAACGCACGAAGGCGCTCGCGAAGGCCTTCCAGGATGCATTGCGCGATCCGCAGTTCAGGAAGGAGGCGTCGGCCGCCAAGTTCGAGATCGAGCCGATCGCCGGGGAGACGATCCAGGCGTTCGTCGCAAGCGTGGCCTCGCTGCCACCAGCTACTATCGCCCGGATGAAGAAGGCTATGGAGATCGACTGAGGGGGCCTGGCCGGCGCTGCTACCGCTGTTTGCAGGGGGCGGCTGAACATGCTTATTGGGCTTCAAACAAGCAGCCGATAGCATCAACGGTACCCCCTATGACCAAAATTTATGAAGCCCTCGCGGAAGCGTTCGTCGCGGAAGGGGTCGATACGCAATTCGCACTGATGGGCGACGGCAACATGCACTGGTCGACGGCCATGGCTGCCCTGCCCGGCATCCAGACGATCCATGTCCGACACGAGCACTGCACCGTGGCTGCCGCGACTGCTTACACCGCTGCTACGGGCAAGATCGCGACTGCGTCCGTCACATGCGGGCCGGGCCTCACGCAGCTCATGACGGCGCTGCCGGCCGCCGTGCGCGCCCGCCTGCCGATGGTGGTGTTCGCGGGCGAGGCGCCGATCGGCGCCAAGTTCTACACCCAGCACATCGACCAGGCACCGCTGGTGACGGGGACCGGCGCGCACTACATCGCGGCCCACAGCGTGCCGCGCATGATGGACTACGTGCGCGAGGCTTTCCACGTCGCGAAGTACGAGCGGCGCCCCGTGGTGCTCGGCATCCCCTACGACCTTCAGAAGGTCGAGCACACGTCCAACGAACCCTACCAGACGTCGGCGATGTACTATCCCAAGTCCGGGCGGGCATATCCCGATCCCGCCATGGTCGCCGATGTCGTGGAGCGGCTCGCCAAAGCTAAGCGGCCGATCATCATCGGAGGCCGCGGCGTCGCCTATGCCGGCGCGCGCGAGGCCGTGATGAAGCTCGCTGACCGCAGCGGCGCGCTTCTCGCGAACACGCTGCCGATGCGCGGCCTGTTCCACGATCACGAGTTCAACGTCGGCATCCCCGGCAGCTACTTCACGGCGCTCGGCAAGGAGATGTTCGAAGCCGCCGACGTCGTGGTCGCGGTCGGCTGCAGCCTGTCCTACTACGTCGGCGGCGGCCACTATTTCACCAAGGCCTGCACGATACAGTTGGACGATGCACCGCGGGGCCTGCGCGACGGGCAGAAGGCCGCCGACATCTACCTCAAATGCGACGCGCTGGTCGGCGTCGAAGCGCTGAGCGCCGGGCTCGACAAGAAGCTCGGCGCGGGCAAGCCCACGTCGGCTGCGATACGCTCCAAGGAACTCGCGCATCGCATCGCGACCGAACCGGCCGATGCCATGCCGTTCGAGATCGAGCCCGGACTGCTCGATCCGCGCGATGCGATCAGCGCGCTCGACGCGGCGATCCCGAAAGATTGGGACATCGTCGGCGGCACGGGCCACCAGGCGTTCTGGCTGGCCCAGATGCGCGGCCGGCCCGCTGACCGCTTCACGACGATTCGCGAGTTCGGCGCGGTCGGCAACGGGCTCTCGTATGCCATGGGCGTTGCCGCTGCACGGAGGCAGGGACGCGACGGCAAGCTCGTTCTGATCGAGGGCGACGGCGGATTCCTGTTCCACATTCAGGAACTCGAGACGATCAAGCGGCACGGCCTGCGCATGTTGATCTGCGTGATGAACGATGCGGGCTACGGCTCGGAGTTCCACAAGCTGCGCGCCGACAACGTCGACGACAGCCAGGCGATCTTCGGCCGACCGAAGTTCGAGGAGATCGCGAAGGGCTTCGGCCTGCGCGGGCATGAAATCCGCGAGGGAGACCTGGCCAAGATCCCCAAGCTGTTCGCCGATTTCTGCGCGCAGGGCGAAAGCGAGATCTGGAACATCCAGATCTCGGACAAGGTCACGGCACCGATCATCCGCCAGACGATCAAGCGCGGACACGGCAAAATGTGAGCGTGGCTGAGCTTTTTGATCGCACAAATTCGAGTTGAATTCCGGCCCACGCATCGCTTCCGGTGCGGGGCCTTTTTCTCGGTAGCGTGTTCAACTCTCATTTCGCGAGATTTCGTTTCATAACCGGCGATTATTTCGACGCCGCGGAACGCCGAACGGCGAAGCGCATGTTTTCTCTGCGCAAAATCACTCTCCGACAAATCCTCTTATATAACTGCGACTTATAACTTTTAGCTCATTTCGCAACGAGCATTACGGGCGTCGCATTCTCGCCCCACGCGGCACCTACGGCCCAGTTCGGGGCACGGGACGGAGGCAATACCGATCTCAACCGATCTGGGGGACCAGGAATGTCAAAAGCCAAAAGTCTTCACGTCGTCGCTTTGCTTATAGCTGCTGCCGCGGGATCTGCCTCCGCGGCGGATCTCGGGGGGCCGCGGCGCTCCATGAAGGATGCGCCCGTCGTCGTCGAGCCGGCCTACGCCGCGCCCGTCTACAACTGGTCTGGCCTCTATGGCGGCGTCTTCCTCGGTGGCGCCAGCCAGGGCTGGATGGTCGACTTCTACCGCAACAACAACCACGGGCATGCGGATGTCGGTTCGACCGGCATCGCGTACGGCGCGATGCTCGGCTACAACGTGTTGGTCAGTCCGAATTTCGTGCTCGGCGTCGAGGCCGACATCGGCTCCTCGAACGCCAGCCAAGCCAACAACATCTTCGACAACGACACGTCGTATTCGACGATCAGCTCGTTCGGCAGCCTAAGGGGACGCGCGGGCTATGCGATGGATCGCCTGCTGATCTATGCCACCGCCGGCTTCGCATTCGGCAAGGTCACCAACGACATCCAGAAGGGCCGCAACGCCGGCGAAGAGATCGTCTACGACAACCAATGGCAGAACGGCTACGTGCTCGGCGGCGGTATGGAATATGCGTTCACCGGCAACATTCTCGCCCGCGTCGAATATCTCTACTCGAACTACGGGACGGTGACGTTGTTCAACCGCGACAACAACCTGACCGAGATGACCAACGACATGCATCAGGTGCGCGTCGGGTTGGCGTACAAGTTCTGACGGACCGGAACTCGTCCAGATTTGGGCCCGCGCCGGCTTTCCGGAGTGGGCCCGAACTTCGAGCTGAGCGGAGAACCCCGCATGTCCGGCTCGTGTTGCACGTTGGCCCAAGAACCGCCATAAGGCGCTCGCACATCCAAGGAAGCGGGCTCAACCTTGTCCGCACACCATCCGACCAGGAGCTTCCCTTGACGCGTTCGACCCTTGCCGCGGCGTCCTTCGCCGCCATGATGCTGGCCACGCCTGTCGCCTTCGCCCAGAAGGCCGATCCGGCCAATACGCTCGTGATCGAGCTGAAGTCGGGGCCGGTGCAGATCCAGCTCATGCCAGACCTTGCGCCCAAGCACGTGGCGCGCGTGAAGCAGCTCGCCAATGAGGGCTTCTACAACGGCATCAAGTTCCATCGCGTGATCGACGGCTTCATGGCGCAGTCCGGCGATCCGACCGGCACCGGCAGCGGTGGCTCGAAGTACGGCAGCATTCCCGCAGAGTTCTCGAAGTACGTCTACAAGCGCGGCACGGTGGGTGCGGCGCGGACCAGCGATCCCAACAGCGCGAACAGCCAGTTCTACATCTGCTTCAACGATACGGGCTGCCAGGGCCTGACCGGCCAGTATACCGTGTGGGGCCAGGTGATCTCCGGCATGGAGAACGTCGACAAGATCAAGCGCGGCGCGCCGGGCTCGGGCGCGGTGACGGACCCGGACGTGATGCAGAAGGTGTATCTACTGTCGAACAAGAAGTGAGTGAACGCCGTAGGTCGGGTTAGCTCGGAATTGCCGAGCGTAACCCGACATCCAAGCGGCCTCGCGTCGAACAGACGTTGGGTTACGCGGCGCTCCGCACCGCTAACCCAACCTACGAAGAGAAACAAAGGAGCCTGCCATGGCCTACAAAGATCCAGAGAATACGATCGTGATGGAGACGACCAAGGGTAACGTCGTGATCCAGTTGCGGCCCGATCTCGCGCCGAAGCATGCCGAGCGCATCAAGATGCTCGCGCGCGAAGGCTTCTATGACGGCATCGTGTTCCATCGCGTGATCGACGGCTTCATGGCGCAGGTCGGCTGCCCGCACGGCACCGGCACCGGCGGTTCGAAGCACCCGAACCTTCAGGCCGAGTTCAACGCCGAGCCGCATGTGCGCGGCGTGTGCTCGATGGCGCGGTCGTCCAGCCCGAACAGCGCCAACAGCCAGTTCTTCATCTGCTTCGACGACGCCAGCTTCCTCAACAAGCAGTACACTGTGTGGGGCCAGGTGATCGAAGGCATGGACAACGTCGACAAGATCAAGAAGGGCGAGCCGGTGCAGAACCCGGACAAGATCGTGTCGATGAAGGTTGCCGCGGATATCAAGTAACGGCATTTGGGCGTTGGGGTCAGTCCCGCGGGGTCTGCCCCCGCCTGATCGCTGGTCGAAACAAGGGGCGGCGCCGAAAGGCTCGCCCCTTACGTATTTTCCACGTGTCGGCTTGACGCATATGGCCGCTCACCGGCATTGTCCCGGCGATTTCCAAAAGAGGCACCCGCAATGCTCGCTCGCGCCCTTTCCCTGGCTGCACTTCTCGCTAGCACTTCGCTTGCTGGCCCCGCCTTCGCACAGGGCGCCCCGGCGGCGGCCGTTCCGCTGCCGGCCGGTCAAGGCAAGGAACTGGTCGAGGGGGTGTGCACGGCCTGTCATCAGGTGCGTGAGATCCAGCGCAGCATGGGTTACTCGAAGGAGGGCTGGAAGGAGCTGGCGGCGACGATGATCGACCTGTCGAAGACGCCGGACCAGCGCGAGGAGATCATCTCCTACCTCGCCACGCATTTCCCCGAGGGGAAGAACCCGCGGCCGGCGAAGCAAGTCGACGGCGACCAGCAGATCGCCTTCAAGCAGTGGACGATGCCGTCGCTGGGCCAGCGCTCGCGCGATCCCGTGCAGGGGAAGGACGGCAAGATCTGGTACGTCGGCCAGTTCGGCAACGTGATCGGCTGGATCAATCCCGACACAAACGAGATCCGCGAATATCCATTGCCGTCCGGCTCTTATCCGCACAACGTGACACTGGACAAAGATGGCAATGCCTGGTGGACGGGCAACAAGAACGGCACCATCGGCAAGTTCGATCCGAAGACGGAGAAGAACACCGTTTACAAGATGCCCGATCCGAAGGTGAAGGACCCGCACACGGCAGAGTTCGACCAGAAGGGCATTCTCTGGTTCTCGGCACAGCACAGCCAGCACGTCGGCCGCCTCGATCCTGCCACCGGTGACATCAAGGTATGGCCGCTGCAGACGCCCAAAGCGCAGCCCTACAGCGTGAAGATCGACTCGAAGGGCAACGTCTGGGTGTCGTGTAACGGCGCGCCGTGCCTGATCAAGATCGATCCCGTCACGTTCGAGATCTCGGAGTTCTCGCTGCCGCTCGCCGGCACCACGGTCCGGCGCATCGACATCGGGCCGGATGATCGGGTGTGGTACGTCAACTCGGGCCGCGGGCGGCTCGGCGTCTACGATCCCGCGACGGGCCTTGCCAAGGAATGGGACAGCCCGAGCGGGCGCACCTCGCACCCCTACGGCATCGCCGTGATCGACGGCATCGTCTGGTACAACGAGTCCAACGTGCGGCCGGACATGCTGGTGCGGTTCGATCCCAAGACCGAGAAATTCCAGAGCTGGCCGATCCCTTCAGGCGGCATTCATGCGGGCATCGTCCGGCACATGCGCCCGACCAAGGAAGGCAACCTGCTGATCCATCAGAGCAGCACCAACCGCATCACGCTGGTCACGCCGCGGCCGCCGCTCACAAGGTAGTCGATCGGCTGCAAACAATCGCGCCGCTGGAGACACGTCCTTGCGGCTCTTCACACGCGCATTGTTTGCATTCGTTGCCACTTCCCTGATGATCGCCGCACACATGACCAGTGCCTACGCGCAGAGCGCGTCGGCCGTCCACGTCGTCAGGTACCTCGATATCGCGCCGGAAAGCGTGGCGAAGGCGAAACCGCTGCTGCGGCTCCATCGCGACGCGGCCTTGGCGCAATTCGTCCTGCCAATGCCTCACGTTGCCGCCACAATGCGCTGACATACATAGATTAATTAACCCGACGCACCTGATCCTCCGCTAGTGATTCGAAGGTGATCGAGCGCCGTCGTGCGCTGTTCTGGCCAAGTCATGTTCGGAGCGACGTTCATGGACGTGCTTGCACTAATCGTCGTCTGTGCGCTGACCTATTGGCTGCGGGACATCGTCCGGGACCTGAAGCGCCGGGCGCTGTCGGCCGAGATGGGGCTCGCCGATCTGCGAAGCCAGATCGCGGCTTTGCATCGCCGTCTGGACGCGCCGCCGGGCTCACAGCCCCAAGAACAAGCGGCCCCACGGCAGACAACGCCGTTGCCAGCGAGCGAGACGCCCCCGCCACCGGACGAAGCACCGGGTACGACCGAGTCAGCCGTCAACCGCCCCTGGCGCGCGCCAGGGATTTTCCCGCCGGATTCGGTTCCGCCAGTTTCGGTTCCGCCTGTGGCAGCATCCCCACCACCGCCCGAGAACAGCGCCACTGCAACCGACGGCGTCGGCCTCGAAGAACGCTTGGGTACGCGGTGGGCGGTATGGGTTGGCGCACTTGCGCTCGCGCTCGGCGGGCTTCTACTGGTGCGCTACTCGATCGAGGCCGGGCTGATCGGGCCGGGCATGCGGATCGCCCTGGGGTATCTGCTGGCGGCGGCGCTGGCTTTCGCGGGCGAACACATGCGCCGCCGTGAGCGGCTGTTCGATCTCCCCGTGCTGCCGGCGGCTCACATTCCAAGCGCGTTGACGAGTGCGGCCACCGTGGTCGCGCTCGGCACGACCCATGCCGCGCATGCGCTGTACGGGTTTCTCGATTCTGGGCCGGCGTTCGTTCTGCTCGGCGCGATCGCGTTGAGCGCACTGGCAGCTGCAGCCCTGCATGGTCCCGCGCTTGCAGGCGTGGGCCTGCTGGGTGCGTTCGCGGTGCCGGCGCTCGTCTCTTCGGATATGCCCAATCCGTGGCCGGTGGTGGTCTATCTTGGCGTGGTCGGCGCCGCGGCCTTCGGTCTTGCGCGGCTGCGCGAATGGCTGTGGCTCGCAGTCGGCGCGGTTGTCGGTGCGCTGATTTGGACGGGTCTGCTGATGGCGCTCGACGACCGCGTCGCGCAGGATCTGCTGACGGCCGTGATGGCGCACGTTCTCGTTCAGCTTGGTCTGGCTGCCTATTTCATGGGGATCGAGCCGCATTCCGAGACGGCAGACGGGGACGCCGCGCCCGATATGATCGGCCATGCCGCATTGATGCTGCTGACGTTCGTGGGCATCGTCGTGATGTTCACCGACGGTGCTGATCCGGCACGCGCACAGGCCTTCGCGCTCGTCTCGATCCTGATTCTGGCAACCGCGCGCTTTGCTGCAGCGCCAGTCGCGGGTGCGATGCTCATGGCAGGGCTCGTCGCAGTCGCCTTCATGCTGCTGTGGAAGGGCTTGAAAGTTCCACCTTCTGAAATGCCCTACTATCTGCGGCAATTCCAACAGATGGTGCAGTTGCCCGAGCGTATCGAAGCATTCATCTCGTTCGCGACGTTCGTTCCTGCGGCGATTGCGGTTGCGGCGGCCCGGCGTCTCTTGCGAGGGGCCGGACTGCCGATCTCGACGGCATCGATGCTGGCAGCTGCCGCGACGTTGCCGCCACTGGTGGCGCTGGTGATCGCCTACCTGCGCGTCACGCAGTTCGACCAATCGATCCGCTTCGCGGCCGCTGGCGTGATGCTTTCGGCCTTGTTTGCGATCGGCGCGGAGATGTTCCTGCGTGCCGAAGCACGCGCGGCGACACCTGCTTTGCGGCTCGGCACGGGTGCGCTCGCTGCGGCGTCGATCGCGGCTTTCGCGCTGGCGATGACGTGCGGGCTGGAGCGCGGCTATCTGACGGTGGCGTTTGCGCTTGCCGCACTCGGCACTTCGTTCGTGGCGGTGCGTCGTGACATTCCGGTGTTGCGCTATGCTGTCGTCGCACTCGGCGTGATCGTGTTAGCGCGCGTCGCGTGGGATCCGCGGATCATGGGGGCGTCGGCCGGGGCCACGCCGATCTTCAACTGGCTACTGTTCGGCTATGGCGTTCCCGCACTTTCGTTCGCGCTCGCCGCGCGACTGCTGGGCACGCGTACCGACGACATCTCTGTCCGGCTCTGCGATGGCCTCGCGGTGTTGTTCTCGGCATTGCTCGTCGGCTACGAAATCCGCCACCTGCTGCACGGCGGCGATCCGTTGCACGAGGGGTCGAGCCACGTCGAGATGGGCTTGCAGACGACGGCGAGCCTCGGTCTTTCCTACGTGCTGGCGCGGCTTGATCTCGCGCGGGGCAATCCGGTGTTCCGGTGGGGATCGATCGTGCTGGGCTGCATCGCGGCGACGGTCGCGTTCATCGGCCTGGGCTTCGACCAGAACCCGCTGTTCTCGCGGCAGGCCATCCAAGGCGCGCCGTGGCTCAGTTCTCTGTCGATCGCCTATCTGCTGCCCGGCGCGATGGCGGTGCTGGCGGCGCGAGCTGCGCGCGATGTGCGGCCCGTTTGGTACGTCAACCTTCTTGCGATGCTGGCCGTGGCGCTGTTGCTGGCGTTCGTGACGCTGGAAGTGCGCCACATGTTCCAGGGGCCCGTCATCCACTGGTTGCGGCGCACGGGCGGTGCGGAACAGTGGGCCTACTCGATCGCGTGGCTGACGCTCGGCCTCGCGTTCCTCGCCTACGGCGTGGTGTTCCGATCGAAGCCGGCGCGGCTCGCGTCTGCGGGGCTCGTGGTGCTGTCGGTGCTGAAAGTGTTCCTGCTCGATCTGCAGGGGCTGACGGGGCTGTGGCGCGCGCTATCGTTCATCTCGCTCGGCGTCGTGCTGATCGGCATCGGCCTCGTGTATCAGCGGCTGCTGTTCCAGCACGGGGCCACAGCGCGACGGCAAGACGGCGCGTCGCCACCACCGTCCGCATAGGGATGTCATATATCGTTCAGGTCGACGCCGCGATCTTTCAGTGCCTTCTCTGCCGTGCGAAAGGCGTCGAGGCCGGCGGGGACGCCGCAATAGGTCGCGGCGTGCATCAGCACCTCCTGCACCTCGGAGACTGTGCAGCCGTTGTCGAGGGCTGCGGCGACGTGCATGCCGAGTTCGTGCTGCCGATTGAGCGCGGTCAGAAGCGCGATGCACAGCATGCTGCGGGTTTTCATCGGCAGGCCCGGACGCGACCACCCCGTGCCCCAACAGGACTCCGTGGTGAACTCCTGCATCGGCATCATGAATTTGTTCGTGTTGGCCATCGAGCGCTCGACGTGCGCCTCGCCGAGCACCTTCTTGCGCAGCTCGAGGCCCTTCGGGAAGCGGTCGGTCATATCGCAATCTCCATCGACGTGTCGTGAATGGTCCGCCGGAGTTT
>CAMDMH010000002.1 GCA_945901835.1 Devosia equisanguinis
CTCAGTGCGTTACCTAAGAAGGGCAGGATCGGAGGCACGGAAGCAGGTGAGAATGTAGGCGTAGTAGCGGCCGGGCATCACATCCTCGTAGAGCCGGCCCAGCTTCAACATGCTCTCGACCGTCGATGGTCGCGTGATGTCGGCGACGATCATGGCCGCTTGCGCCTGGCGTGCGTAGTACTGGCGGAAAATGCTTTCGCCATGGCTGCCGTCCGTATCCCAGACGAGGAACTTGAAGGGGATGCCTTCCGGATCCGGCTTCACGTCGAAAGAATAGATATCGACGCCGATGGTCGCCTTGTAGTTATCGCCGAAGTGGCCGAACGACAGGCGGTGGGAAATCGAGGTCTTGCCGACACCGATCTCGCCGAGCATCAGGACCTTCTTGGTGATCATGTTGGCGCTCATCGCGACACCATGGGCGCGGCCTGCGCCAGAGCATGGTGGCGAACGGCATGGTGGGCTGATCGAAACGGATCGAGCTTCATCACCGCTCTTTTCCTCCCCCCTCCGGCGCTACGCGCGCCCTCCCCCGCAAGGGGGGAGGAGAGGCTCGAACGTCGCCCCAATACTGGCAGCACTCATCATTGCGGCTCTCCTCAGGCAGAGTCATCTTCACGGCCCCACGCCCGACTCGCCTTCGAAGCCGACCTCGAACTCGGCCCGGCGGTTGGCGCTTTCCGGGCCCGCGCTTGGGCTCAAGTCCGGACCCGTTGAGCGGCCGACAGCGACGATGAGATTGCGGGGGATGCCACGCGCGACCAGCGCCTGGGCGACCTTGTCGGCCCGAGACTGCGCAAGCGGAGCGTTGCGCGTCTGCACGCCGCGCTCGTCGGTGTAGCCGACACCCCGCACGAGCACGCGCGCGTTCTTGGCGAGACGTGCGATCTCATCGAGTACGGCTTCGGCCTTGGCGCCATCCCGATAGTCGTCGTTGTTGCCGAAGAAGATCGCGTTGCGTGAAGCGTAGGCCTTGAACTTGTCGATTTCCGTGGGGGTCGGGATCTTGATCGACGCCGCCTGGACGGCCGCGGCAGAAACGGTCGCGAATCGCTCCGCCGCCAGTGCGAGCAGCTCGGATATGTCCGACAGGTTCGTCACGCCGCGAAGCGTGTCCTGGTTCGCTGCAGGTGCCACAGTGCGTTCGCCCATCAGACCCGAGAGAACCTGCGCGCCCTGCCGCAAGTCTGCGGTGGTCGCGTTGGCTGCCTCGACGGACTGACGATCATCGCCGGCCGAGGCGTTCGCGTTGCGAAGGCCTGCGATCTGCGCCGCGATGGCGGCAACCGATGCCTGTGCCGAGCGCTGCACGCCGTCGACGATAGCGCGCTTCGGCAGCGGCTGAAGTTGCGCCAAGGCGCCCAGATCCGGCAGTGCTTCGACCAGTCGCCGTTGCGCACGCTCGAGCGAGCGAACCGCTACGGCTCGAATCCGCTGCCGTTCGACCGCGGCGACCTCACTTCGCAGCGTGTTCTCGATGCTGCCGAGATCCTTGCGGACCGAGGCGATCGCCGGCGTCAGATCGGGGCCTTGCGCGGGCAACGCTGCGAGACCCTTGTACTCGATGACGACGCCGGACACTTGCGAGGCGAGGCGCTCCATCAACTGGGTGCGGGCCGTCTCGTTCGGGGCGAGGCCGGAAATCGCAACACTGCGGCCGCGCGGGCCGACTTCGAGCGTCACGGGGTAGCCGCTCATCGCGGTCGTTTCGTCGATGGCGCGGCGAGCAGCGATGCGCGTCTGTTCGATCTCCCAGGTCGTCCAGGCATACCAGCCCCCGCCGGCAAGCAAGGCCAGAATCGCCGCCGTGGCGAGGACGCGAACCGGACTGAACGGCAAGCCGGCCGTCGAAAGTTCGTCGTGCTTGTCGGTGATACCGCTCTCGACGCGGGTTTTCAGCTCAGCAAGCAGCTTCGTGGGGATGCTGGCATCGCCCTGGGCGTTCTCGGCCTCATGAAAGCGCGAAACCGCTTCGAGGAACTCCGCGTCGATCAGGCTTTCGACGCCGGGCGCTGCGACGCCCCGGCATTTCGCGGCCAACAGGTAGACCGGAGAGACCCGCAGGAACAACGTGAAGTCGTCGAGATCGAAAGAGCGGAGGTGACCGCCCTCGCCTTCGAAAGCGGTCGCGGCGAAGTCGTTGATGGCGGAGAGCACACCGCTCATGTGCGCGTCGCTGTTGGAGCGGATCAGGCTTTCAGGGAAGCGGCGCAGCAACTCGCCGGAGCCGCGCCGGATGAGATACAGCTCCTCGACCTCGAGCCGCTGACTCTCGGCCAGCCGCAGCTCGGCCATCGAGTAGCCGCTGAAGATGCTGCGCAAGCGAAGCATGAAACCTTTGGATTGCAGCCCGCGGTTCATCCGGTTGGTTAGGTCGCGCATGGCGCTCGCCACGTACGACTTCACGAGCTGGCCAGTGATGGGATAGAGCGCCTCGACCATCTCGGCCTGGTTGTTCTTCAGTTCGGCCTTGATGGTCTTGACCAGCATAGGCGCCAGCGCGCGGGAGAGATCGTCCTGCTTGGTCTGACGGGCTTCGAGGATGACGTCATCGATCACCTGGGCGACGCTGGAGCGCAGGGCTTCGGGCGTGCCGGTGCGGGCATTCAGCTCGGCGAATCGCTGCTCGAGCTTGGCATGAAGGGCGCGGCTTTCGTCTTCGAGGCGGCGGATCGCATCGAGCTGCTGCAGGCCCTCGGCGATCTGCCCGCGCGCCTGAAGCTCGGCCTCGGCAACGCGCGAGATGCGGCGTTCGAGTTCGGCGAGGGTCGCCGCCTACTGCTTGAAAAGCAGATCTTTCAACTTGTCGACGGCATCGGCCATGTCGTTTCGTCCATCACCCCGGCCCGCCGCCCGAGTACGGCCGCGATTGACTGAAAATCTCCGAGATCAGCGCAGGCGCCTGACGCGCTCGCCCAGTTCGGAGATGCCGCGAGCGAGTTCATCGAACGCCGCGCGCTGGTCAGCATCCGCCTTGCCGGCCATCTGATCTACCCGCTGCTCGATGGAGTCGAGCCGGCGTTGAAGCCCCAGCTCCAACTCGCGGATACGGGCCTCCAGGACTGCAAGCCGTGCCTCGCTCTGGCGCTGATAGTCGCCGAACAAAAGCTCCCGAACCTGATCCATCTGCTCGTCCTGCGCCGAAGCCTGGCCGGCAACCGTCCGAAACTCCGAGTACGATGTCGCGTTCATATGCCAGACCCTAGACTATAACGCCGCAGACAAATCTTGTAGCTCCGTTGGTCTCGTGACCTTTCGAAGTCCTGCGCATCCGGCACTCTCTACTACAGTCTGGCGAGAGGTAAAATGCAAGTTTTGTGAGAGGGTTGAGCCAACGTCACCGCCCTCACAGGCATTGATCGGGTTAAGTTACGACTTGAAGGTTTGGCCGTATCTCGTCCGCAGATCTGCTTTTTGAACCTTCCCCATCGCGTTGCGGGGCAGCTCGTCGACGATGAAGATCCGCTTGGGACATTTGAACTTGGCCAGCCGACCGGCCAGCTGCTCGATGATGCGTGACTCGGATTCGATCCGGTTACCGTCGGCACCCGATGCCTTGGCGAGCACCGCGATGACACCTTCACCGAAATCCGGATGGGGAATGCCGACCACAGCAGCCTCGCCCACGCCCGGGAAGGCATTCAGCTCGTCCTCGATCTCCTTGGGATATACGTTGAGGCCGCCCGTGATGATGAGGTCCTTGGCGCGGCCCACGATCGACAGACGACCATCGGGCTCAATCGTGCCGAGATCGCCTGTGATGAAATAGCCGTCAGCGCGAAACTCGGCCTTGGTCTTTTCTGGATTACGCCAGTAACCCTTGAAAACATTAGGACCTTTGACCTCGATCACGCCGATTTCGCCAGGACCGAGGACCTTGCCCTCCGGGTCGGCTACGCGCACGGAAATGCCGGGGAGCGGATAGCCCACGGTGCCCGCGAGGCGGCCTTCGGCCGCATAAGGGTTCGACGTGATCATGCCGGTCTCGGTCATGCCGTAGCGCTCGAGGATGGCATGCCCCGTGCGGTCCTTGAACTCGATGTGCGTCTCGGCCAACAGCGGTGCCGAGCCCGACACGAACAGTCGCATAGTCCGGCACGTCTGGCGACCAAAGGCTTCGCTGGACAGGAGCCGGGTATAGAACGTCGGCACGCCCATCATCAGAGTCGCCTGGGGCAGTAGCGCCAAAGCTGTGTCGAGGTCGAACTTCGGCTGCCAGAGGATCCGGGCCCCCTGGGAAAGCGTCGTATTCAGCGCCACGAAGAGACCGTGCACGTGGAAAATCGGCAGCGCGTGCAACAGGATATCGCTCGACGTGATGCGCCATGTCTCGCACAACGCCGCCGTGTTCGAGGCGAGGTTGCCGTGCGTGATCATCGCGCCCTTGGAGCGGCCCGTGGTGCCCGACGTATAGATCAGCGAGGCGAGATCGTCGGCGGCGCATATGTGGGTGGTGTGATCGGCGGTTTGGGACTTTGCCAGATCGACGAGAGAGCCGGTGCCGTCGGGCTCGAGCAGAAGCGTCGCCCGGACCGCATGCCGCTCGGCGATCGGGGCCAGCAGTCCGAGGCTCGATCGCTGACAGATGAGCAGAGATGGCTGGGCGTCTCCCAGGAAGTAATCGAGTTCGGCGGAAGTATATCCGGAGTTCAGAGGATTGAAGACGGCTCCCGCCTTCAGACAAGCGAGATAAAGGACAGCATTCGGGAAGGACTTCTCGACCTGGACCGTTACGCGGTCACCGGGCTTCACGCCTGTCGCCGCAAGCGCGTTGGCCATACGCCCCACTTCGGCGCCAAGTTGCACATACGTGACGAATGAGCCGTCCGGCATGACAAAGGCAGGGGCCGCTCCCGCGATTGCAATACGGTCTTCGATCATGCCGTACATGTTGTAGTTGTGGAGCATGGATGCACACTGCGGGGGTTGATCGGTTCAGACGTGGATTACGGCCTCGAACGGGGCCATGGCAAGTGCGCCATCACAAGTCTGTGAAATCGATCCCGCTGCCCAAAGCCATGCCAGCCCAGCCATTTCAGCGGCATCACCGTAATACCCACTATGATTCGCTTTGCGAAGATGACAGCAATGATGTAGCGATTTTGCCAGAACCGTCGGATTGGACCCCCGAACGTGCATTCTCCCCCCGAGCGGGACCGCACGAAGGGGCGGCTTGCACCCAAGCAAGAATAAGCCACAGCACCAAGTCGATCGGACGCGATAGGGCAGGGACTGGGTCGTAAAGCGGGGCTGCCAATGGCCAAAGGTATATGGATTCTCGTCGGCTTCGCTGCCGCTGGTACGGCCGCGTTCGCCTATCGAGACCAACTTGGCCCATACACGCCTCAGCTTCTCGCGTCCTTCATCAATTCGGCTACAGGCGCCGAAGACAAAGGCGCGGGAGCGGTCAAGACGGGTGAAGCCAGCAGCGCCAAGGCTCCCAAGTCCGCTCAGGCCCCGCCATCGAAAAAGGGCGCTCCAGGCGCCGCGCCCGTGACGATCGCGACGTCTGCCCTCGCCGATATGCCGGTCATTCTGTCGGCGCCCGGGACGGTCGAACCGCTGGCCACGGTCGCGATCAAGCCCCGGGTCGATGGTCAGGTGATCGAAGTCGGCTTCAAGGAAGGCGACCAGGTTGCGGCCGGCGCTGTTCTCTATCGACTCGACGACCGGCTGGTGCGCGCTCAGATCAGGCAGGCCGAGGCCCAGATCGCCAAGGACGAGGCGTTGCTCAAAGACGCCATGTCGATCTCCGAGCGGCGCGAGACGCTGCTGCTCAAGAAGTACGCCAGCGAGGCTTCCACCGAAACCGCCCGCCAGAACGTAGAAGTTCTGAAGGCCAGCATCACGGCGGGGCAGGCCCTGCTCGAAGGCCAGCGGACGCAGCTCGACTATCTCGTCATTCGCGCCCCCATCACCGGCCGTACCGGCAGCATAACCGCGCGGCTCGGCGCCTTCGTCCGCAGCGCGGATCCGGCCTCCCTCGTCACGATCAACCAGACGAAGCCGATCGCAGTGGCGTTCGCACTTCCCCAGGTCGCTCTGCAACAGGTGAAGGACGCGATGGCGACCAACGCCGAAGCGGTCGTCACGGTGGCCGGCCCCAAGCCTATCGTGGCGAAGGGTCTGCTCAGGTTCGTGGACAACCAGATCGACAAGACGACCGGCACCGTGACCGGCAAGGTCGTCGTGGAAAATGCCGACGAGGTGCTTTGGCCGGGTCAGGCCGTGAAGATCGACCTGACCGTCGAAACGCGCCGCAACATGGTGACGGTCCCGGCCAGTGCCGTGATGCCGGCCCAGCAAGGCATGATCGTCTGGGTGCTCGGCAGCGACAACAAGGTTTCGGTACGCCCCGTCGTACAGGATCGCGTGATCGGGCAAGTTGCCTACCTGACGAGCGGCCTCAACGCCAACGAGCGCGTCATCACCGATGGCCAGTTGCGACTGGTTCCCGGTGCGCCGGTTACCATTCGTGGCGAAAGCCAGGGCGGCGGGGGTGGCGGGCGGCCCGGCGGCGCTTCGCAACCCGCAGCGGGCGGCGGCGTAGGGCAAGCCCCGGCAAAAGCTATGTCCGGCACGTCCGGCGGCGGCTGAGGCCAGCGAGTGCTACGCTGCCGAGAGACACCAGCACCAGGATCTGCGCTGCAGGAGACGTGACACATGGGGATTTCCGAGCTCTGCATCCGACGCCCGGTCATGACCATCCTGCTGATGGCGTCGATCCTGCTGGCCGGATTCGCTGGTTACCGTCAGCTCCCGATCGCCGCGATTCCGCGCATCGAAGTGCCGACGATCCAAGTCACTGCGCGCTTGCCGGGCGGCAGCCCCTATACGATGGCGGTATCGGTCGCCTCGCCGCTGGAGCGTCAGTTCTCGACCATTGCGGGCCTTGCCTCCGTCACATCGACGAGCGTCGAAGGCGTGACGCAGATCACGCTCGAGTTCGACCTGCGCCGTAACATCGATTCCGCCGCGCTCGACGTGCAGTCGGCCATCTCCACGGCGCTGCGCCGGTTGCCCGCGGACCTGCCGGAGCCGCCGAGCTACCGCAAGATCAACCCGGCCGACAGCCCCGTCATCTTTCTGGCGCTGACCTCTGACACGGCGCCGGCGACCGACATCCAGGACTATGCCGACCGTGTGCTCACGCCGGCCATCTCCTCGATCAACGGCGTCGCCCTCGTCACCGTCAACGGCCAGCAGAAGCGCGCCGTGCGCGTGCGCTACGACCTCGATGCGCTGGCTACACGAGGTATTTCTGTCGAAGAAATGTCGTCGGCGCTGAGGCAATACGCCTCGGTGTCGCCGATCGGCAGCATCCGGACACAGCGCCAGCTCTATATTCTAGAAACCAACCGGGCCACACCTACGGCCGCCTACTTCAAGCCGATCGTGATCGCGTGGCGCAACGGCGCGCCCGTGCGGCTCGAGGACGTCGCAGAAGTGGTGGACTCGGTCGAGAACGAAGAGGCGCGGGCGGAGTACAATTCAAAGCGCTCCATAATCCTGAGCATTCAGCGTCAGCCCGATTCAAATACCGTCGCCGTGACCGAAGCCATCCGGGCGATGATCCCGACGTTCAAGTCGGTGCTGCCGCCGACGGTCAACATCGACGTTCTCTCCGACCGCTCGGTGTCGATCAAAGAATCCGTACATGACGTGCAGGAAACGCTGGTCATCACGGCGGTGCTCGTCGTGCTCGTGATCCTGGCGTTCCTACGCTCCTGGCGCGCCACGATCATTCCCGCGGTGGCGCTCCCGCTGTCGGTGGCGGCGACGTTCGCGGGCATGTCGTTGTTCGGCTTCTCGCTCGACAACGTGACCCTCCTCGCCCTGACGCTGGCGCTCGGCTTCGTCGTGGACGACGCCATCGTGGTACTCGAAAACATCGTGCGCTATGTCGAACAGGGCATGGAGCCATTCGAGGCCGCCATCCGCGGCGCGCGCGAGATCGGGTTCACGGTGCTATCGATCACCTGCTCATTGTGCGCGGTGTTCATCCCGATCCTGTTCATGGGCGGCGTCGTTGGCCGCTTCTTCTTCTCGTTCGCCGTCACCATGTCGATCGCGATCATGGCATCGGGCTTCATCGCGCTGACGCTGACGCCGATGCTGTGTGCACGCATGCTGAAGCACGACGACCTGCATAACGAGAAGCCGAACATCCTGTCGCGCATTTTCGAGGCCGGATACAATGCGATGGCGCGCGCCTATCGCGTCACGCTCGACTTATCGCTGCGCCACCGCGGTCTCGTGCTACTGGTTACGCTGGCCACCTTCGGGGCCACGGCCTGGGCGTTCGGCGCGATCAAGAAAGATTTCCTGCCGATCGAAGACACCAGCATCATCATAGTTCGCACCGAGGCACCCGCGGATATAGCTTTCCCGGCAATGCTCGAGCGCCAGCGCCTGATCGCCGAGGCGATCCAGCGAGACCCGGACGTGATGTACCTCAACTCAAGCGTAGCCGTGACGCAGTTCAATCCGCAGCTCAATCGCGGCAATATCTTCGTGCAGCTCAAGCCACGCAAAGAGCGCACCAACAGCTCGAGCATCAGCGAGGTGCAGAACCGCATTCGCCGAGCGACAGCGAACATCACGGGTATCCGGGCATTCCCCGTGCCGCTGCAGAACATGCGCATCGGCGCTCGCGCCGGCCCGGCGGCCTACCAGTACACGCTGAGCGGCGTGGTGCAGGACGAACTCTACGACTTCGCGCCGAAACTGATCGACCGGCTGAAGGCCACGCCAGAGTTCGCCGATGTGTCGAGCGATCTGTCGATCGGCGCGCGCCAGGTTATCATCAACGTCGATCGGGACGCGCTGGCGCGCCATGGCGTGACGATGGATGCCATCCGCAATACGCTCTACTCGGGTTTCGGCACGCGACAGATCGCGACGATCTTCACAGCACTCAACGACTATCAGCTCATCATCGAGGCCAATCGAGAGTTCGCGCTCGACCCCAGCGTGTTGAGCCGCGTGTTCGTGCGGGCGTCCAACGGCACGGCTGCCGGCCAGCAGATCCGGCTCGACAGCCTGATGTCGGTATCGATGGGATCGGGACCGACGGCGATCTCGCGCCAATCGCAGTTGCCTGCGGTTACGATCAGCTTCAATCTTTCACCTGGAACCAGCCTAGGCGAAGCGACGGCCAACATTCGCGATATCGCGCGCGACCTCAACATTCCCGCGACGATTTCGGGCAGCTTCTCGGGCACGGCCAAGGTGTTCGAGGAGAGCTTCCGCGACCAGCCGCTACTGATCCTGGCTGCCGTGATCACGATCTACATCGTGCTGGGCTGTCTCTACGAAAGCTTCATCCATCCTCTGACGATTCTTTCGGGCTTGCCGTCGGCTAGCTTGGGCGCGTTGATTACGCTGATGTACTTCAACATGGAACTGACCGTCATCGCGGTGATCGGCATCATCCTGCTGGTTGGTCTCGTGAAGAAGAACGCGATCATGATGGTCGACTTCGCGATCGAACGAAGAGCGCAAGGCGCCACGCCACACGAGGCCATTCGAGAAGCCTGCTTGTTGCGCTTCCGCCCGATCATGATGACGACGGCGGCTGCCATGTTCGGCACGTTCCCGATCGCATTCGGCTGGGGCGCTGGCGCGGAGCTTCGCCAACCGCTCGGACTTGCCGTGTGCGGCGGCCTCCTCGTCTCGCAACTTCTGACGCTTTACATCACGCCGGCCGTCTACCTGATGTTCGAGTCGATCGGTGCGCGCCTCGGCGCCGGCAAGCGCGATGTCATCCCGGCTGCGGAAGAACATCCAGCATCCGCCGCGGCTCAAGACATCGCTGCCAAGCGGCCGGCGGCGGCGGAATAAGGATACCGACGTTGGTTGGGTCAAGCGTAGCGCGACCCAACATGCACGGCAAATCGCGAAATGTCGGGTCACTGCCACAGGCATTGACCCGACCTACGGCCGGAATTCAGGCAGGGTCGGAAACCGTAACCCTGCGCAGATGACGCTGCTCCTCGGACGGAAAATCGTTGCGCGCGTGATTGAGGCAGCGGTTGTCCCACAACAGCAGATCGCCCAGCTGCCAGGAATGCGCGTAGACGAAGCGCTCCTCCTCGCAGTGGTCGAACAGGCGGGCGAGCAAAGCGTCGCTCTCTGCTTTCTCGAGCCCCACGATGCTGCGCGTCATCAGGCGGCTCAGATACAGCGCGGGCTTGCCGGTGTCGGAATGCCGGCGCACCAGGAAATGGGTCGCAGTCGACAGCGCGTCGTCGCTCTCGTCGGTCTGATGACGCAGCGTGGCGCGGACATCATATACGAAACGGCACTGCAAACCTTCCAATCGCTGTTGCATCGCGGAATCGAGCGCCTCATAGGCAGCCGTCAGATTCGCAAACTTCGTCTCGCCGCCGCGCGAGGGCAGGATCAGCGCGTAGAGCGTGGTGCCCCGGTATGGGCGTTCGCGATGCGCGCCATCGGAATGGAAATGCATCTCGCCATCGGGCAGCACGCCGACGAGATCCCCGTTCTCGCGCAGGTTCGAGACGAACATGACGCCCCGCTTGGGCCGCTTCTCGCCTTCGGCGAAACGTAGCTGGCCGTTACCTTCGCCATCGACGTTTCCGAAGACTGACGCGTAGCGGATCTGGTCTTCGATATCGATGCCGGGAGCCGGCACGCAGAGCACGCCGTACTGCGAGAAAGCCTGCCGCAGCTCATTCTGCACCGCCGGCTCGATCGGGCGTTTGAGATCGAGGCCACGGACGCGGGCGCCGAGCACAGAGCTCAGCGGCTCGAAATCTAGTCCTGTTGCAGAACCCATGGTTCACCTCCCGCGTTCAAAGGTTTTGTTCGGTAGAAAGCTAGCGCGCCTGCCGCCCGCCTGTCACCCATCTGCGAGGACGAACCAAGCTTCGCAGTCGCCGATGCCCTTGATCGGGACTACGCCCATGCTCTCGAACTCGAACTTGCCTTCGAGGCGCTGGCGGCACGCGGGACAAACCAGGATGCGGCCGGGCGTGCCGACGCTTTCGAGGCGGGCCGCGAGATTCACGGTGTCGCCCCAGACATCGTAGCTGAACTTGTCGCGGCCGATCACGCCGGCCATCAACGGGCCGCTCGCGATGCCGATGCGCAGCTTCACGTCGAGGCCGGTCTCGGCCCTGAGGCTCGCGACCGTGCCCAGCATGTCGAGAGCCATCGCCACGAGGCGCTCGGTGTGATCGGTCGAGCGTTCGGGCAAGCCGCCTGCGGCCATGTAGGCATCCCCGATCGTCTTGATCTTCTCCAGCCGATGGCGGCGAGACAGCGCGTCGAACTCGCTCACCAGGCGATTGAGCATATCGACGACGACGCGTGCGCCGAGCTGACGGGCCAACGGCACGAAGCCCGATATGTCGGCGAACCTTACCGCAGCATCCTCGAAAGTATCGGCGATCGCCTCCTCCGGCCGCGCCTTCAGCCGCTCCACGATGCTGCCCGGCAGTATGTTGCGAAGCAGCGCCTCGGTCTCGCCGCGCGCCTGCTCGACCAGCGTATAGGCTTACCAGATCGTGGCCGCGATCATCGACATGGTGACGATCACCGCCTGCACATAGAGGCTCTCGGTGAGGCCCGGCTCGGCTTCGATCAGCGCCGACTCCGGGGGGAAGAGGAACCAGACCACGAGATGCAGGATCGCACCGACAGCAATGACAGAAAGGACCAGCCGCAGCCGCTCGGGGCCGAGCACGACGAAGGTTGCTGCTGCCGCGACGAAGTATTGAAGATGCAGGCCCGCGTTGCGCCCGAGATAGGCCGACAATGCCGCCAGCGCCACATACTCGCAGATGACCAGCGTCAAGGCGGCGGTTATGGGACCGAAACGATGGAGCAGCGGCAATCCTGCCGCGACCACCAGGAGGGCCGTATTGATGGCGATGATCGGCTTGTACTTCTCATAGTCCATGAACGCGTTCTGCACGGCGTAGGTGCAGGTTGCGATCGCCACCAGTCCGGCGAAGACATTCAGGATCTTGAGCCGGCGCCGAACCTCGGATGGATAGGGTTGCGTGCCCCAGTCGCCGAACCGCTTGAACAGACTGCCGATGGCGCGCAGCAGCGGGCTTCGAGCAGCCGCCGACGAAATCCGGCGCCACGCGTTGCGAAACATATTCGGGGCGCGGCCGTGCGCGTCTCGAGGCATGCCAGCGTTCCCCTCCTGCTTGTCGCTGACCAACATAAGCTATCCGCCGAACTTCCGCTGTCACAGCCGGCACAGGTCCATAACGTCATTGGCCCGCGGCGGAAAAGCGCTTAATTGGTGACGATCGACATATTCGGCCACACGGAAGCGCCATGCCACGCATCGACGAAACTAGACCGTTCATTCCCGTCCGCATCGCGGTCCTCACGGTTTCGGACACACGCGATCTCGCGTCCGACAAGTCGGGCTCGACGCTTGCCGATATGATTGCCGCCGATGGTCATGTTCTCGCCGATCGCGCGATCGTGCGCGACGATATCGGCGCGATCCGGGCGATCGTGCAAGGCTGGATCGACGATCCCCAGATCGATGTCGTGATCACCACGGGCGGCACCGGCTTCACCGGGCGCGACGTGACGCCGGAAGCGGTGCGTCCGCTGTTCGAGAAGGAAATCGACGGGTTCTCGACGGTGTTCCACATGATCTCGTTCCAGAAGATCGAGACGTCGACGATCCAGAGCCGGGCGTGCGGCGGGCTTTCGCACGGAACCTACATCTTCTGCCTGCCGGGCTCGCCGGGCGCGTGCAAGGACGCGTGGGGCGGCATTCTCAAGTGGCAGCTCGACAACCGGCACCGGCCCTGCAATTTCGTCGAGATCATGCCGCGGCTCGAAGAGCATAGGAAGTAGGTTCGACGCGTCGCGGCCTCAGGAACTAAACCTGCTCAAGTTATCACGTCCTGCGCCTGTCACAGCTCCATGATCAGGCACGTCGCGGTGCCGTGCGCGAGGAGCTTGCCGGATGAATCGAGCAGGCGGCCTTCGGCGGTTCCGACGCGGCGGCCCGTGGTCAGGACGCGGCCTTCCGCCAGCACGCGGCCGGTATCGACGGTGATGGCACGGACGAGGCTCACCTTGAACTCCAGCGTCGTGTAGCCGGTGCCTTTCGGCAGCGTCGACTGCACCGCGCACGACATGCAGCTATCGAGCAGCGTTGCAGCATAGCCGCCGTGAACGGTGCCGATCGGATTGTAGTGCTCGGACGACGGAAAGCCTTCGAACACGACGCGGCCGTGCTCGACCTCGGCCATACGGAAGGCCAAGTCGCGCGAGATCGGCGGCCCGGGAAGTCGGTCGTCGCGGATCGCCGTCAGGAACTCCAGCCCGGACATCGACTTCAGCGTATCGAGCGGGGCGACACCCCATGACTGCGTGGCATCGGTCGCCATATTGCGCGGGCTCCTCATATCGTGTAATTACACGCGTGTAGCTGCACGATATGCGATGATGGAATTCGTGGCAACACGTGCAAACGGTCAAAGAGCGGCGTCTCCATGTCCACGATGCCGAAACTGCCCTGCACCGTCTATCGCCTGCGCATGGCAGCGCGGCGCGCGACACGGTTGTACGACCGGCATCTGGCGCCGTGCGGCCTGGGCATTGCGCAATTCGGGTTGCTGCAGACGCTGTCGATGACCGGCGGGGGCACGGTGACGAGTGTGGCGGCGGCGCTCGACATGGATCGCACGACGATGACGCGCAACCTCACGCCGCTGGTGCGGGAGGGGCTGGTCGAGTTGCGAGCGGGTGCGGACAAGCGATCCCGCGATGTGGTGCTGACGACTGCCGGCAAGCTCAAGCTGAAAGAGGCCTTGCCGCTGTGGCGTGCCGCGCAAGCGGCTATGCGGACGAGCCTCGGCGTGCAGGACGTCGAGCGTCTGCACGCACTGCTGGATGCGGCAGTGGAACGACTGCCGGAAGCGTAACGAAAGATCCCAGAGCAATCACAAGGAGACTTTGCCGTCATGCCGATCACCGCATTTTACGCCGGACTGCTGGCATTCGTGTTCGTCGTGCTGTCGTTCCGCACGATCGGTGCGCGACGGGCGGCCAAGGTCGAAATCGGCGACGGCAGCGACCGAGAACTCCTGCGGCGGATGCGGGTGCATGCCAACTTTGCCGAGTACGTCCCGATTGCGCTCACCCTGATGGCGCTGGCAGAAACGATGAAGGCACATACGCTGCTGCTGCACGGGATCGGGATCACGCTGCTCGTGGGGCGGGTTGTCCACGCGTATGCGCTGTCGCAGTCGCCGCACATCCTGCAGTTGCGCGTGGCGGGAATGGTCGCGACGCTGACCGCCATCATGGCAGCAGCCGCGACCTGCTTGGCGTTGGCGGGACTTGTACTCTACTGAGATGTTTCGCCGTTCTTCGTCGGACGCGCAAAGTCGAGCGGTAGGGACGTCGTGTACTTGATCTGCTCCATCGCGAAGGCAGAGGATACCTTGGAAATCTCGATGCGCGAGATGAGCCGTTTGTAGAACGCGTCGTAGGCGGCGATGTCGGGAACGACTACCCGCAGGAGGTAGTCGATCTCGCCGGACATCCGGTAAAATTCTACCACCTCGGGGAAATCCACAACCGCAGCATGGAATTTCTCGAGCCAGCCGATTTCGTGGCGGTCTGTCTTGATGGAGACGATGACCGTGACGCCCACGTTGACCTTGGCCGGGTCCAGGAGGGCCACGCGACGGCGAACGACACCCACCTCTTCCAGCTTCTGGATGCGCCGCCAGCAAGGCGTGGTCGACAAGCCGACCTCCTTGCCTATCTCCGCGACGGGACGCGTGGCGTCCTCCTGAAGGATGCGGAGAATCTTGATATCCATCTCGTCGAGCATAGGGATGCCTGCCAGGCTAAAAATCTGTTCTCACCAATCGCTTTCGCCGCGCAAGATTTTCCTAGCATGCTGAACTTCCGTAAAAAAGGGTATTTTTTTCTATCTTCCTGCCTTTCTTCTCTTTAATTTGAAATATTCTTGCTGTATGTTGCGGTTGCGTTGCAGGCGGGTCTGGCTATCGCCCCCGTGCTGCGTCCCTCCCTGCCAGAAAGCCGAACCCCATGAGCCGCATCAGGTTTTTGTCGCCCACACTCGCTATGGCGGGTGCCATGTCGCCGGCCGATTTCGTGGAAGCGGCACGCCTGGGCTTCAAGACGATCATCAACAATCGCCCCGACGGGGAGGAACCCGGACAGTTGACCGCGCGCGAGGAAACCAGCATTTCGCGTGAGGCGGGTATCAACTACCTGCATGTGCCCGCCGCGAAGCATGAGGTGCTCGACGACCACGTTCTCGAACCCTTTAGCGATGCATTGGCAACCGCCGAGCTTCCGGTCCTGTTGCACTGCCGCTCTGGCCTGCGCTCGACGATCATGTGGGTCGCGGCATCGGTGGAGAACGGCATGGATCTCGACGTGGCGCTGGCGACCGCAAAGGCCGCCGGGCAAAACCTGGAGGCCGTTCGCGAGGAAATCGCGGAGCGTGGCCAGAAATCTTCTACCTCTGCGGTTCGGGTGCAGGCCGCGGCCTGATCCCCAAGGCTTTCCCAAGCCTCCGAAGCGTCATACACGCTGGAGGGCGAACGCTTGCCAAATGTCTAGCTGCGCGGTCTATGTCGGGGATGATTTCCGACACGCTCTCATTGATGATCGATCTCGACGCGGTCGTCGCGCGTGCGCGCGCAGGTCTCGACGTGGCGCCGTCGCCGCGCATCTTCGACGCCGCCCTCGGTCAGGCGTTGACTGAGCAAGAAGCTGCGGCTCGCCCGGACCTGCACGACGACTTCATGGTCGGCAAGCCGCTGCGGCGGGCGGCCGTGCTGGTCGCGATCGTGGCGCACGACATCCCGACCGTGCTTCTCACCCAGCGGACCGAGCACCTGCCGAGCCACGCCGGACAGATCGCATTTCCCGGCGGTAAGCTCGAACCGGGCGATGCCGACGCCGTGGCTGCCGCGCTGAGGGAAGCGGAAGAGGAAATCGGGCTCGATGCGCGCTACATTCAGCCGATCGGCCATCTCGATGCGCTGCGCACGCACACGGGATTTCACGTCGATCCTGTGGTCGCGATCGTGCAGCCCGGCTTCGCGTTGCGGCTCGATGAAAGTGAAGTCGCCGACGCGTTCGAGGTGCCGCTCGGCTTTCTGATGAACGCGACCAATCACAAGATGCAATCACGGCTGCGGGATGGACGGGAGCGGCGGTTCTACACGATGCCTTATGGCGAACGCTTCATCTGGGGTGCGACGGCTTCGATGATCAAGAACATGCAGCTCAGGCTGTTTCCAGAATAGATCAGCCTGCACAAGCCGGAGCGCAGAAATGCCTGCGAGCGACAACTTTCCGGGAATCGACTTACCGAGCTTGGCCGGCGAAGCCTGGCTTTCGTCGCAGGCGACGCAGCGCGTCATGGCTGCGATAGAGGCGGGCGGCTATCAGGTGCGCGCAGTGGGCGGCGTGGTGCGCAATGGACTGATGGGCCTACCCATCACGGACATCGACATCGCAACGACCGCAATGCCGCAAGAGGTGATCCGTCTTGCGCGAGCAGAGAACCTCGGCGTTGCAGAGACTGGTCTGCAGTACGGCACGGTGACGGTCATCGCGGAACATCATCCGTTCGAGGTGACGACGCTGCGCCGCGACGTGGAGAGCCACGGGCGGCACGCGACGATCGCGTTCACCGACGACTGGGCGGTGGATGCGCGGCGGCGCGATTTCACGATGAACGCGCTTTATTGCGATCGGGCTGGTCGGGTGCACGACCCGCTCGGCGGATACGCGGATCTCCTGGCGCGGCGCGTGCGCTTCATCGGCGAAGCCGCCGACCGCATCCGGGAAGATTATCTGCGCATACTGAGGTTCTTCCGTTTCACGGCGCAGTATGCACGGGACGAGCCCGACACTGTGGGTCTCGTTGCTTGCACGCGGCTGCGCGAAGGGCTCGCGCAACTCTCCAAGGAGCGCATTCATCAGGAGATGACGCGGCTTCTCACGGCGCGGCGTGCGGTCGAAGCGATCGACGCGATGCAGGGGCATGGCATTCTCGCCGCGGTATTGCCGGCTGCGCCGAGGCCGACCGTGTTCAGCAGGCTGACCGGGATCGAAGCGGCGTTCACGCGGAAGCCCGATGCGATGCTGCGGCTTGCAGCGCTCGGCGTCGCGACGAGCGAGGATGCGAGCCGGCTCGCGCGCGCGTTCAAGGTTTCGCGCGAGGAACGCGGCGTGCTCGATCTCGCAGTACGCGACAGTGCTCGGCTGACATCGCCGCCCAGCGCGAAAAGCGCGCGGGCATTGCTGTATTCGCTAGGGCCCGACAGTTATCGGAGGTCGTTGGCATTGTCGCTCGCGTGCGCGCTCGAACGCCCGATATCCGATCCGGCTTGGGGCGAAGTCCTAACGCTTCCCGAGGGCTGGACAGCGCCGAAACTCCCGGTGAATGGTGCGGACGTGATGGCGCGGGGCGTCCCGGCGGGCCGCGCGGTCGGCGAGGCCCTGCACCGCGTCGAGGCATGGTGGATCGCGCAGGATTTCGGGCCGGGGCGGGACGAGTTACTAGCGAAGCTCGCGGGAGCGTGACCGATCAGTCGAATGCCGGGGCGACGAGCGATACCGCCCCCGACGTAAAGAGAGCATCTCGACATCGCGGCTGCCCCATGGTGTCCGACCCGGCGGACCCGACATTCTATTTGACGAGCTCGCCGAACAGTTCGCGGGCGCGGGCGATGACGGCGGGGGAGGCGTCGACGATGGCGTCGGCGATCTTCTGTGCTTCCTCTCCGCGCATCGCGTCGATATCGATCTTGGACTTGGCCGCGTCGGCGAGAAGCTCCGGATCCTTCATGGCAGCGTCGAATGCGCGGCGCAGCGCTTCGATACGATCTGCCGGCACATCGGGCGGGGCGACAAGTGCACGTGCGATCGAGGTCTCGGCGGAAATGAACCTCAGGACTTGGCGATCGAGATCGTTACTCGCGAGTTCAAGAAGCAGGGGCACGTCGGGCAGTTCCTTGTCGCGCGTGAGGCCAACCTGCACGAGAATATTGAGCTTCCCGTCCTTGAGCCAATCGGGCTTCGTCGATTTCCACGACGACCACGAGTTCGAGCCGCGCCCCTGCACCTCGCCGCGCTCCATCGCGATGTTGACCTCGCCGCCACCGGGATAGCCGGTCACCAGCTTGATCTTCGCGCCGTAGACTTTTTGCAGCGCCGTCGCGTACAGCGCGCCCGCAGTTCCGACCGGCGCGCCGAGCACCAGTTCCTGCGTTTTCGTCTGCTCGATCTTCGCGATGCCGGTCGTATGCCAGGAATTCACGACATTGGGCGATGACGTGGTGTTTCCAATCCAGCGGAATTTTCGCGTGTCGAACTGCGCGCCCTGCATGCCCATCGCCTGGGCCGTCATCATGTTGGACATGATCATGTAGAGCGTCGTGCCGTCGCGCGGGGAGATATTGGCCACATAGTTGGTGGCCACGACGCCGCCGCCACCGGGCATGTTGCGTGGCACGAGCTGCGGCTCGCCTGGGACATGCTTGCCCATGTGGCGCGCGATCAAGCGTCCGCGGAAGTCGTAGTCGTTGCCGGGCGAAGTGCCGATGAGGATCGTGAGCGTCTTGCCCTTGAAGAACTCGGCGGGGGATTGGGCGGCGAGAGGGGTAGCAAACATCACGGTTGACGCAACGGCGGCGCATGCGATCGTGGCATACAGCGTGCGAGCTACTCGTTTCAAGGCAAGCCTCCCTAGTGGTCCGGCTTTGTGTGTCCGGTACGGTAAGGACATTAGAGCATCATCCGCCCGGACGGAATGGGCGGCGGTGGAACGTGGGACAGGGCAATTCAATTCACGTAGGTCATCCCGGTGCTCGTCACCGGGATCCAGGGTGCAACAATGGCAATGCTCCGGGTTGTGGCAAACTCGATCCCGGGCACAAGGCCCGGGATGACCGTATTCTATTGAACTGAATCGCCCTGGAACGTGGGAAGAGCGATCTGAGCGGAAGGACCGTCCTGCCTTCGTATTGCCAAACACGGTATTTATGCGCTGCTCTACTGTCCTGATTGCCGCGGCTGCTGAACCGACGCAACCAGACAGGTACGTATCATGCACCACGCATTGGAGCGCATCGACGCCAACAGGCTCCGGGTTCACAGCCCCGAGAACCTCGACATCACTCTATTCGCCAACGATGCGGTTTTTCTCGATGCGGCAAGCGTCGATGAAATCCTATCACTGGCAACGCTCGCCCGAACGATCTCCGCACTCGACGCGCGTGGCGTGTTCGGCGACGTGCAGGGACGCATCGACCGCATCGTGCTCACGCCCGATTTCCATCGCGGCTCCGGCATTCCGGTCGGCACCGTGCTCGATGCGCGGGGCTTCGTTCTGCCGAAGGCAGTCGGGACCGACATCGGCTGCGGCATGCGGCTGCTGGCGACCGATGTCACGGCGGATGAATTCGCGAAACTCGGCGACGGGTTCGATCAGCGCCTAAGGCACATCTTCTTCGAGGGCGGGCGCAACATCCCGCTCAGTGCAGCCCAGCGGACAGGCATTTTCCGTTCGGGCGTGCAGGGGCTTATGGATCACGCGCACGCGGGCGAGGGTCTGTGGGACTACTGGGATCAGCGTTCGCAAGAGCGCGATCTCATCCGCACCCACAAGCTCGGCGCGCTGGCGACCAGCGGCGTCTACGAACTCGATGGATTCATCCACGGCGCCGAAACGGCGTTCACGCGCGATGGGCAGATCGTCTCGATCGGCGGCGGCAACCACTTCGTCGAGATCCAGCGCATCGAGGAGATCTTCGACGGCGCCACCGGACGCGCGTGGGGGCTCGCCAAGGGCCGCCTCGCGATCATGGCGCACTCGGGCTCGGTCGGAATCGGGCACCTCGTCGGCACGCGGTTCACCGACCGTGCGAAGGCGGAGTTTCCGGTTGGGCTGACGCATCTGCGGCGAACGGCTTCTATCCACTACCTACCGCACGCGAGAGTGGGCAGGCCTATCTATCGGCGATGGGGAACGCCGCCAACTTCGCGTTCGCGAACCGACTGTTCCTCGGGCTTATGGTGGTGCGGACGCTGTCGGAAGCGCTGGGACGGGAGGTGGAGTCCCGGCTCGTCTACGATGCACCGCACAACCTCGTGTGGGACGAGGGCGAGCATCGGATGATCCATCGCAAAGGCGCTTGCCCCGCCGATGGGCCGTCGCCGGACGGGGCGTCTTCGGAGGACCCGTTCGCGTGGGGGCATCCCGTCATCATTCCGGGATCGATGGGGGCGTCGAGCTTCGTGCTGCGTGGTCACGGCTCGGTCGCGAGCCTGTGCTCGGCCTGTCACGGGGCCGGGCGGATCGCGGCGCGTCAGCAGGCGCGGCTCGGCCCGACGAGCGAACTCGCACCTTTGCGCGTCGTGACCAAGGTCGATGGGCGTCGGCTACGACGGGACATCCGCGAGGAGTGGGAGCGCTCGCTGCTCGAGGAAGCGCCGTCCCGCTACAAGGACGTTACGCCGGTGATCGATACCGTCGTCGCCGGCGATGTCGCGAGCAAAGTGGTTCGCCTCTGGCCGCTGCTGACGATCAAGGGGCTGTAAAAAATATGGTGCCGGACCCCGAGGGCCCGGCACCTGCACTATCGTGTCCTGAGTTGACGGTGTCAGACCCATGTCGGCGGCCTGCACTCGCAGGACGGGTCTGACACCGCCGCAACCTCAATACCGGTAGGCGTCGCCCTTGAAGGGGCCGGTTTCCTTGAGGCCGAGGTAATCGGCCTGGGACTTGGTGAGCTTGGTCAACTTGGCGCCCACCTTGGCCAAATGCAGCATCGCGACCTTCTCGTCGAGGTGCTTGGGCAGGACGTACACCTTCTTCTCGTACTTGCCGGTGTTGGCGAACAGCTCGATCTGCGCCAGCGTCTGGTTGGTGAACGACGCGGACATCACGAACGAGGGGTGACCCATCGCGTTGCCGAGGTTCACGAGCCGGCCCTGCGACAGCAGGATGATGCGGTTGCCGCCGGGGAACTCGATCTCGTCGACCTGATCCTTGATGTTCACCCACTTCATGTTCTTGAGGCCGCCGACGTCGATCTCGTTGTCGAAGTGGCCGATGTTGCAGACGATCGCGCGGTCCTTCATGGCCCGCATGTGATCAACCGTAATGATGTCCTTGTTGCCGGTCGCGGTGACGAAGATGTCGGCGCGGCTCACCGCGTCTTCCATCGTCACGACCTCGTAGCCTTCCATGGCGGCCTGCAGGGCGCAGATCGGATCGATCTCGGAGACGAGAACGCGGCAGCCGGCTTGGCGCAGCGAAGCGGCCGAGCCCTTACCGACGTCGCCGTAGCCAGCCACCATCGCGACCTTGCCGGACATCATGACGTCGGTGCCGCGGCGGATGCCGTCGACAAGCGATTCACGGCAGCCGTAGAGATTGTCGAACTTCGACTTCGTCACGCTGTCGTTGACGTTGATGCAGGGGAACAGCAGCGTACCGTTCTTCTCGCGCTCGTAGAGGCGATGGACACCCGTGGTCGTCTCCTCGGAAACGCCCTTGATGGAGGCGGCAAGCTGGGCGAACCAGCCGGACTTCTCCTTCAGGGTGCGTTTGACGAGCGCGAACAGGATTTCCTCTTCTTCGACCGTGGGCTTCTCGAGTTGGGCGAGAACGGCCTTGTCACCCTTCTCAGCGCAGTAGCCGAGGTGGACGAACAGCGTAGCGTCGCCGCCGTCGTCGAGGATCATGTTGGGAACGCCGCCATCCGACCACTCGAGGATCTTGCGGGTGTACTCCCAGTAGTCCTTCAGGCTCTCGCCCTTCACCGCGAACACGGGAATGCCGGCCTTGGCGATTGCAGCGGCGGCGTGGTCCTGCGTCGAATAGATGTTGCACGAGGCCCAGCGGATGTCGGCGCCGAGTTCCGCCAGCGTTTCGATCAGAACGGCCGTCTGGATCGTCATGTGGAGCGAGCCGGCGATGCGAGCGCCCTTCAGCGGCTTCGACTTGCCGTACTCTGCACGCGTGGACATCAGGCCGGGCATCTCGGTCTCGGCGATGTTCAGCTCCTTGCGGCCGAACTCGGCCAGGCCAATGTCCTTGACCACGTAGTCTTGCGACTTCGACATCTGATCCTCTCGGGGATGAATTTCGGCTGCGCCCCTTGCAAAAGGGACCTCTGCGAATTGAGGCCGGGTCGGCAGCGTGCTTGCTCGCGCCGCGTCTATACCGCTGCGCGGTTGGTCACGCAAGGGGACATAAAGAAATGCTTATGTCTCCATTCCCGCAATGCCGCTCGCGATCACGCAACGCGAAGCGGGGGCATCAGCGGTCCGACGACCGCAGGTAGGAGCACAGTTCTTGCAGGCGACTTTTCCGATCGCGCCCCGAACTGCGAAGCAGCGATCAAGGCACTTCCCAGCGCGACGTCCCGCAACACGGTCATTTTGAAACAAGGTCAATCAAACACATATACTTTTTATTCAACTTTACGGATTATGTTCATAGTTCGCCAAGCAATCAAAATTGCATAAAATTTCTCGTTATTTACTCGCTTTTATCATTTTCCTCGCATGTTCCGTACACGGGGTCAGCGAAGGGCAAAAGCATGTTCGAGTATTCTGGCGTAGTTCCCAACACCGCTCCCCGCCGCCGGTTCCTCCAGGATCGCTCCGGCAACGTCGCTATCGTCTTCGGCTTCTCGGTGCTGACGCTGTTTGCTTCGGTCGGCGGCGCGATCGACT
>CAMDMH010000003.1 GCA_945901835.1 Devosia equisanguinis
ATCGTAGCGCGTGATGTTCTCGCCGGTCTCGACGCGGCGCTCCTCGCCGCTGATCAGGCCGTCCTCGATGCGAACGATGCGATCGGCATAGGAATGCGTGCGCGGATCGTGGGTCACGGCGAGCACCGCGCGCCCCTTTTCCTTGGCGATGCGCGCGAGCAGCGCCATTACCTGATGCCCGTTCTCGCTGTCGAGAGCCGCGGTCGGCTCGTCGGCCAGGATCACGGCCGGGTCGCCGGCGAGCGCGCGGGCTACAGCAACGCGCTGCTGTTCTCCGCCCGACATGTTGCGCGGATAGCTTTGCAGGCGATGGCCCAGGCCCACCTCGCGAAGCGCCGTCTCTGCTCTGATCACGGTTTCCGCCGCCGCCATGCCCCGGACGTCGAGCGCGAGCCGGACGTTCTCCAGTGCGGTCAGTGTCGGAAACAGGTTGTAGGACTGGAAGATGAAGCCGATGTTGCGCCGCCGGACGCCCGCCAGCGCTTCCGGGGCGAGCCCGTCGACGCGTTGGCCCGCGAGCGTGACCGAGCCCGCGGAAGGCGCGAGGATGCAGCCCAGGATCGACAGCAGCGTGGTCTTGCCGCTGCCGGATGGCCCCATCAGCAGCGTAAGCTCGCCGGGCATCAAAGACAGGCTCACGCCCTTGAGCGCACGAACTTTGCCGGCTCCCTGGCCGAGCTCTTTGACGATGTCGGTCGCCTCGAGTACGGGTTCTCTCTTCATCGGCTGAACACCATCGCTGGATCGATCTTGGTGACTTTGAGAATGGCTGATATCGCCGACACGGCGCACATGCCGATCGTGATGGCGAACAGTCCTGCGGCGAGTGAGGGCGTCATCAGCAGCGGCAGCGCGGTCGCTTCGCTCAATGTGGTGATACCCAGCGCGATGGCCATGCCGAGGCAGTAGCCGATGATCGCGCTGAATGCGGCCTGGGTGAGAATCACGCGATGGATGTAGCCGGCCGAGGAGCCGAGCGCCCGCAGCGTCGCGAACTCCGTCAAGTGATCCTTCGTGCTCGAGTAGAGGGTCTGCGCAACGATCACGGTGCCGACCAGCAGGCCGAGCAGTGCGCCGCCGATCAGAGCAACGCCGGCACCCGTCGAGAACAGCCACTGCTGCAGACTTCGGTCGCGGAACTCCGCTTGCGTCAGCACTTCGCGGTTGTCGAGGCGTTGGGCGAGTGCCGAGCGCGCACGAGCGAGATCCGTACCGGGGGCGAGCTTGACCAGCAGATAGGAGAACGAGTCGTTGGCCTGGCCCTGCAGCGCGCGCGCGCGGCTCAGCGTCGTGAACACGAACGGCGCCATCGTGAACGAGCGGATGCCTTCGGTGATCGCCGTCACGCGAATGCGGCCCATGTCGATCTGCGCGGTGTCGCCGACGCCGATGATACCGAGGTCGCTGAGATAGCTGCGGTCGACCGCGACGCCGCCGGGCTCGGCGATCGAGGCTTCGTCACCGGTGATGAGGCCCCAAGGCCGCAAGCCGTTGTCCTCTGGATTCGAGCCGACGATGATCGCCGTCGTGCTGCCGCCGCCGGGTTTGCGCCATTCGGCGAAGTTCACGTACAGCGGAACGGCCGACGCGACGCCGGGAACGGAAAGCACGGCGTGGCGATCTTTCTGGTCGAGAAGAACGCCCCCTTCCTCGAAGCTCTTCGCGCCATAGGCGGTGACCCACAGGTCGGCGTTGGCGTTGTCGACCATCGCGACGATCATCTTGCGGGCGCCGGAGTACAAGCCGAGCTGCACCGAGACGAGAACGACGGAAAACAGGATGCCGACGAGCGTCACCGCCAGCCTGATCCGGTCGTGAAACAAATTCTTGATGGCGAGTGTAAGGATCATCGCTGACGCAATCGACTACCTGAACTGGCTTACTCTTCGCGCCATCCCCGAGAGGACGGCGAGGATCTCGACGTAACGGTGCGCTAGCACCGACTTGAAGCAGGTGCGATAGCACCGACTTGAAGCTGGTGCGGTAGCACCGACTGATCGCGAATGCCTATCCGCGGAAACTTGCATTCCTGGATCCGGGCGAACACTGCTTGTGCTGACCGATTCAGTCCGAAGTCGGGTAGATCGGGCCCTGGATTCATCGATCGTAGTGCGACTTGGCCGCGCGCCACGATCCCGTCGCAGCGATCAAAGCCTTCACCTTACGGCCCCGCCCAGTCGCCCGGTTCATGTCCTCCGCTGAACGCAACTGCCTATATAGTACCTGTGGACAATCAAAGCCATACCCCCGGAGTTGTGTTAAACGCCGAAGATTGTCATACGCTTACTACGACTTGTGCAGTCGCCATTTACTTCCGGCCGGATGTCCATCTGTCGCTCGTGCCGGTCGTCTCTGGATAGGCAACCTCGAGCCAGGGCCGGTCCAGAGGTCGAACCCGAAGGTCGAACCGGCAGCAATCGAAGCCAAAACTGGTGTCCTGACCGGCGGATATACCGCCGACAGGACTGCTGGTGTCCTGATCGGACCCCGATCTCGATCGGCCGTCGATAACACATATGGGAAGCTATTGTGCAGTGCACAATGGCGCAGTCTGCCTATCGACGTCCAATGGGCCGGTGGAGCGGGGGCGACTAATGGGGCCCAATCCTGGAGCAGTATCCGACCATATGCTATCGCCCCTGGCGATCGAATGATCGGACAAAACTGAGGTAACAAAATGATTCCATGTGATTTTTATCGTAATGGCGAATTGCGAAAGCGATGCCGACTGGTCGGATGATGCTCTAGCGCCGGCGTTTGCCCCGCCCCTTGCGCTCTGCCTGACGGGCCGTAACGGGGGGCTTTGCGGTGGACACGCCTTGGCCCGGAGCCGCTGCCGGCTCCGTCGTCTTTGCAGGAGTAGCGAGGCCGGCCGGCATCGACTTGGTCTCGAACGCGGGCTGAGCCTCGGATGCGTCGGTTGCCGGCACAGGATCGCCCGTCTCGGCAGGGGCCTGGCTCGGGATGGAAGTTCCAGCCGATGATCCCACAGCCGATCCCATTTCCGGGCTCAGGAGCACCGCAGGCGTTGCCGTCAGCAAGCGCTTGACCTCGATGGCCATGAACGCCGCAACGGCCGACATCGCCATGCCCACGGCAACGGCCGCGAACGCGTCCGATCGGGGATCGCCGCCGTTGGCAGCCCCCAGCAGTCCCCCCAAGGCCAGGACATTTCCAGCGACTGCCGCGGCAGCGATCACCATCACCGCGATGATCGGCGCCACGTCCGGCCGGTCGACGGCAGTCTGCAGCGGATCGGTCGAACCACCCGCGGATCGGAACTCGCGCATCGCCATCAGTACGACCAGCGCCCAGCCGGCAGCCGCGACAGCCAGCGTCAGCATATCGGTAGATGGTGCGACGAGCGGCTGAGGCCTGGCTAGTCGCTCCACGCCTTCATAGAGCGCGATCCCCCCTCCCATCGCATAGAGCGGGATCGCGACGACGAAGCTCCAGAAGTAGAGCGTCCTGTCAGGCGTACGCTGCTGTAGGCCAGCGGTCGCGGCTGGCTCATTCCAGATCCCCAGGAACAGCAGACCCAGGCACGATGTGTCGATCAGCGAATGGACCGTGCTCGCAAGAAAAGCCGAGGTGCTGGACCCCAGCACCGCCGTCAGCTTGGCAGCCGCTAGCGCGACGCTGACACACGCCGCCGTCGCGACAACCGTCCTCGCACCCGCGCTCGACAATCGAATCTCCTCCAGCCAGGGATCAGAGTGCACACGACGACACACATGTGCCGACGTGAATGCTGGCATCGCCTGCTGACAACGCCCGAGTACTTTAACCGTGACCGGCGTGATTCGCTGACCCATCTCGTTCGGCGTTGCGCAATCAACCTGAAGTGCCGTTGCGGCATCGTCTCGCGATTGACCACAAAGCCGACCTAACCTATCTCAAGCACATGTCAAAACTGGCCATCATCACGCTTCCTGATCCGCTTCTGCGCGCCAAGTCGGCTCCCGTCGAACGGGTCGACGACGAGATCCGGCGTCTCGCAGACGTTATGCTCGAGACAATGTACGAGGCGCCGGGCATCGGACTGGCCGCCGTTCAGGTCGCTGTGCCGCGACGCCTGCTCGTGCTCGATGTCTCCGAGAAGGAGAACGACGAGCCGAACCCGATCGTGATGATAAACCCCGAGATCATCAAACTCGGCGACATGCTGGTTCCCTACGAGGAAGGCTGTCTTTCGCTTCCCGACGTCCGGGTCGAGATCGAGCGGCCTTCGACACTCACGGTCCGCTTCGTCGATCGCGACGGGCGCGAGCAGCTACTTGATGCCGGGGGTCTGCTGGCGACGGCGATCCAGCACGAGATCGATCACCTCGATGGCCGCCTCATCATCGATTTCATGTCCCGGCTGAAACGCGACATGGTGATCCGCAGGTTCAAGAAGATCGCGCGCGGATAGCGGCGCACGATCCTCTGGAATGGCGGCCCTGCCGGCACGACGTGGCACTTGCCTGAAGCCGACATATCGCGATGGAGGTTCGCTTGGCGATTGCGCTGATCCTGATCGCGGGAATGCTGGCTTTGGCCTTCGTGCCGCAGATGTGGGTGCGCCGAGTCATCGCGGCCCACGCGCATGAGCGCCCGGACTTCGTGTTGAGCGGCGGCGGCATGGCGCGCATGCTTCTCGACCGCATGGGCCTGACATCGGTCAACGTCGAGGAGACGACGCTCGGCGATCACTACGATCCCGAGGCCAAGACCGTCCGTCTCGGCAAGGAGAACTTCGCTGGCCGCTCGCTCTCGGCCATCGTGATCGCGGCTCACGAGGTCGGCCACGCGATGCAGGACGCGACCGGCTATCGCCCGCTGGCAGCGCGTCAGCGACTAGCGGCGCACGCGTTGCGGGTCGAGAAGCTCGGAGCGGTGATCATGCTGGCAGCCCCGCTTATGCTGATCCTGTTGAAGTCGCCCGTCGCCCTCGTTCTCGAGATGGTAGCCGGACTTTTCATCATGAGCTTCGCGATCCTGATCCACGCGGTCACGTTGCCGGTGGAGTTCGATGCCAGCTTCAAGCGCGCGCTGCCGCTGCTGTCTGCGGCCAAGGTGCTGCGGCCCGAGGATGAACCGGCAGCCCGTCAGATCCTGCGAGCCGCCGCCCTGACTTACGTCGCCGCCGCCGCCATGAGCCTGCTGGACGTGATGCGCTGGTTACGGGTGCTGCGGCTGTAGGTTCCTTGCTGCACAAAATCCCTCTCCGGCGGCCACCAGCACATACCCCATCCGCAAGCCAGGTCGCAGAAATAGAGGGAGGTGGGGGATGCATCCCTCAAACGGGCGCGGGCGGCAGCCTGCCCGCGCAGCGATCTCTCGCCCTCGATCACATCCACCACCGCATGAGATCAACTCATACCCGTAGACGAAAGTCCTGACCCGCAGGGCGGATCTGAACCTACGATACGGCGCTCGCGCCTTGGTCGATTGAGCCTTTTCTTCCGCTCGACGAATCGCCCACTGGGCCAGACCCGGTGGGTCTGACCTCGACGAAGGCTCAGCCGAAGCAGACGAACATTCACCCTTCCCAAAACGACGAAGGGCCGCCCGAGGGCAGCCCTTCGCAAACATTATGTAGAAGTGAGGCGACCCTTAGTGCTGGCCCCAGATCTCGACGACGGCGGCGCCGCGGCCGACGGCCTTGGCATCGACGATGGCCGAGCGGTAGCGGGCACGGATCTCGCGGATCACGCGGTTGCCACCCTTGAGGTCGACAGGGCCGAACGTGGAGTTGGCGGCAACGGTCGTCTTGACCGGGATCACCTGTTCCTCGCCATTCCCGTAGACGACGCGCATTTCGTCGAACACCAGTGCGCGGTCCTTGACGGTGATGCGAACCCGCTTGAACAGGCCTTCGTTACGTCCGACCTCGATCCGGTCGACCTCGGCGCGCAGGAAGCGGCCGGCGGTCTGAGCGCCGAGCAGAACCCAGCCCTCGTTGAAGTGACGGCCACGGCCGTTAGCTCCGAGCCAACCTTCGGCGATCTGGCCGTAGACCTCGATCCGCGCCTGTCCCTTGAGGGTGGGGCGCGAACGATAGTTCATGTTGATGTCTTTGATGAACTTCGTGCCCGTAATGTTGAGCCACGTCGTCCGCGTGTTCTGCTTGATGTCGGAGTTCACGACCAGCTTCTGCGACGTGCCGTCGACATAGTTCACTTCGAGTTCGTTGATGAACACGTCGTTGTCGAGAACGCGGAGCTGGATGCGGTCGAACTGGCCGAGATTCGCGCCGACACGGATCACGTCGCGGTCACGGATGAAGCCGACGTTCTGCACGCCGAACAAAACCGCGCCACCGGGCAGTACCGTGCCGGGCTGAGCTGTCTGTGCGATCGGCGCAGTCGGCGTCGTCGCAATCGGACCCGTCGTCGGAGCAGCTGTCACCGCCGCCGAGCCGGGGCAGGCAGCCGTCCAAGTGATGCCCTGCGTGATCGCCGGACGAGCGGAAGTGCCACCCTTGCGGCTCTGCAGGCCGAACACCTCGAACTTCGCGTTGCCGCGCTGTCCATTTTCAAAGCAAACCGTCGCACCTTCGACGAACCGCTCGACGGCGCGTTGGTCGATCGCCTTGGTGCGCTCGTTGCGAAGCAGATTGATCGTCCGGCGCTCGTTGTGCGCCTGCCCGTTCAGATAGCGAACCTGAACGTTGATGAGCTTCGCCTCACCCTGAACGACGTTGACGCGGAAAGCCTTGAAGGAGCCCTTGGCGCCCTTCAGATCCACGGCCTGAGAGCCACGGCTAAGGTCGGCGTCGAACGAGCCGATCTTGATCCATCGGTCTTGCGCCGAAGCGCCCGACAGAACACCGGTCGCCGCAAGGGCCAAACCGGCTACAACCACACGCCCGAACATGCACAAGCACTCCTTAGTTCTACTGCTCAAAAGACGTTCTCCTACTCGAGTAAGGCGAAAGCCCGATGGAGGCCCGCGCCAGGAACGTTTTCGCTGAGCGGGTGGTGGTTCGAACCGCAAGAACCACTGTTACGATGGACGCGCCAAAGCAACCGGTGACACCCTTGACGGCAGCAAAGCCACACCCCTGCCCGCCCCCGGGTCGTAGTCAGACCCATGAGGCTAGTGCTACTTCAAAAACATCGTGAATGAAAGCCCATCGAGACGGACGGAAAGAGGATGCACAGCATTCCGCGCATGCGCTGCTGATGCAGCGGGATCATGCTGGAAATGCTGGATAAGATGGGCGCTACACAGTGTTTTTCTGTTGCGCCAGAAGCGAATCGAAAAGCAGTGCCGCAAGCCCCCTTGAGGCGAATTAACGGCGCGTGATGCGCCGATGCCACATCGGTTGTCAAAACGCAACCCGGAGGATGGAATGGCAGAGGCTGGAGTTGAGGTTGGAGCTAAAGGTGCGGAAGCGGCCTCTAGAGTTGATGCCGATGCCTTGTCGACGGCGCTGGGCGTGCTGAGGCAGCGCTTCGGCGACAGGTTGCAGACCGGGGAGGCGCTGCGGCGTCAGCACGGCCACACACTCACGTGGATCGAAAACCAGCCGCCGGACGCCGTTCTGTTCGTCGAGACTGCGGCCGAAGTCTCCGACATCGTCGGCATCGCCGCAACCCACCGCATACCGCTGATCCCTTTCGGCGCAGGCACCTCGCTAGAGGGACACGTCAACGCGCCGTCTGGCGGAATCTCTCTCGACTTCTCGCGTATGAACCGGCTGCTGCGCGTCAACGAGCGCGACCTGGATTGCGTCGTCGAGCCGGGCATCTCGCGCGCCGAGCTGAACGCGCAGTTGCGCGACACCGGCTTGTTCTTCCCCGTCGACCCCGGCGCTGAAACGGCGACGCTCGGCGGCATGGCATCCACCCGCGCGTCTGGTACTAGCGCCGTCCGCTACGGCACCATGCGTGAGAACGTGCTCAACGTCACGGCCGTCATGGCGGATGGCAAGGTCTTCCGGTCCGCGAGTCGCGCGCGAAAGTCGGCCGCCGGCTATGACCTGACCCGGCTGCTTGTCGGCGCCGAAGGCACGCTCGGCATCATCACCGAACTGACCGTGCGACTATATGGGGTGCCCGAGGTGATCCTCGCCGCCGTCTGCCGCTTCAAATCGCTAGAAGGCGCGTGTAATACGGTCATCCAGGCGATCCAGCTCGGCGGCTTCGGCCTCGCCCGCGTCGAGTTGATCGACGAGATGCAGATTCGCGCGATCAACACCCATTCCAAGACGAACTTCGCCGAAGCGCCGACGCTGTTTCTCGAATTCCACGGCTCGAAGGCGGCAGCCGATGACGGCATCGCGCAGTTCAAGGAACTGGCCGACACCGAAGGTGCACTCGATTATCAATGGGCAGAAGCCGAGGCCGACCGCCGCCGTTTGTGGAAGGCGCGCCACGAGGCGTATTTCTCGGTCAAGACGACGTGGCCGGGCAAGGATGTGCTGGCGACCGATGTTTGCGTGCCGATCTCGAGGCTGGCGGACTGCGTGCTCGAGACCCAGGCCGACATAGCAGCGACCGGCCTGATCGCGCCGATCGCGGGCCATGCGGGCGACGGAAATTTCCATTGCAGCGTCGTATTGGATGTGCACGACGCAACCGAGCGCAAGAGCGTCGAAGGTTTCCTGAAGCGCCTCGCCCAACGCGCCCTCGACATGGACGGCACCTGCACCGGCGAACACGGCGTCGGCCAGGGGAAGATGGCCTACCTCTCGGCCGAACACGGTGCTGGCGTCGATGTGATGCGCCAGATCAAGCACTCGCTCGACCCGCTCGGCATCTTCAACCCCGGCAAGATCGTCCTATGAATAAGGTGTCAGACCCTCTGGGTCTGACACCAGATACCGAGTAGTTACTCCGCCGCGCCCTTGAGGCCCTGCGCCAGCCCCTTGGCGATCACCTCTTCGCAGCGCTGGTTGCGCTCTTCGACGGCTTTGCCCTTCATCGCTTCGCGGAAGCCGGGCCGGAACTCGGTGGCCATCTCCCAGCGGCAGGGACGCGGGAAAGCGGTCGCCCAGTAGTCGGCGCCGTGCCACTCGTACTTGTCGTCCTTCACCTGCTCCATACCCGTGGTATATTCGGTTACGAAGCCGTTGGGCTCGACGAAGTAAGCGAATACGTTGTCGCCGGGGCCGTGACGGCCGACGCCCCAGCCCATCTCGAAGCCCGACTTCTTCATGCGTCCCGTGCCGCGCATCAGCCCGTCCATGTTCGGCAACTCGTACGCCATGTGATTGAGGCAGGCGCCCTCTGAGCGCGCGACGGCGATCGAATGGTGATCCTCGCAGCAGCGCAGGAAATCCATGAAGTCGGTCGTGTCGGACATGCGGAATCCCAGCACGTCGCGATAGAAGGCGATTTGCTCGTCGTACTTCGCCGCATTGAGGACGACGTGGCTCAGCCGCTCCGGCTTGGACGCGTCCTGCTCGTGATCGCCATGCTCGGCGACGCCAGCCGCGATGTTGACGCGCTGCCCTTCGGGCGACTGCAGCGAGAAGCCGTATCCGCCGCCGCCGATCTTGGACAACTCGTGCGGCGCCTCCAGAACCGTCGCAGCCAAAGCCTTTGCCTGAGCGTGCAGCGCATCGACGTCGGCTCGCGATTTCGCACCGAGCGTGATGGAAGCCAGCTTGGAGCGCGACGCCTGGTGGAGCGCCAGAACGTGATGGTCCTTGCCGGTCGCGCGCATGAAAACCGAGCCGTTCTCGCGGGCGACTTCCTTCAGGCCCCACTGCGCTTCATAGAACGCCTTGGTGGCCTCCAGGTCGCGCACGGCCAGATCTACGCTCCTGATCCCGTAAGCACTCGTCTGCGCCATGGCTGTCTCCTCTTCTCTGCTGTGATTTGACGTGCATTTAAGCAGAGATGCGGCCCCTGGCCAACAGGCTGTTCGTGCCGCTCTTGGTGACCGGGCAGGAGATCGGCCTGCCCGGAGAGGCGTTCGCTCGGGTCAGCCCTTCGGCTGGGCCGTCGTCCGCAGATAGGGTTTCAGCGTCTTGAAGCCCGGGAACTTCACCTTGGCTTCTTCGTCGGAAACGGCCGTCGTGATGATCACGTCCTCGCCCTGCTTCCAATTCGCCGGCGTCGCGACCTTGTGCTTGGCCGTGAGCTGCAAGCTGTCGAGGACGCGCAGCACCTCGTCGAAGTTGCGCCCGGTCGCCATGGGATAGGCGATGATCAGCTTCACCTGCTTGTCCGGGCCGATGATGAAGACGTTGCGGACGGTCTGATTGTCGGCGGGCGTACGGCTCGCGGGATCACCCGACGCGCTGGCGGGGAGCATGCCGTAGAGCTTCGAAACTTTGAGATCCGTATCGCCGATCATCGGATAATTCGGCGCCGTGCCTTGTGTCTCCTTGATGTCGAGGGCCCACTTGGCGTGGTTCGCGACGTCGTCGACGCTGAGGCCGATCAGCTTGGTGTTGCGGCGGTCGAACTCGGGCTTCATTTTCGCCATCTGCCCCAGCTCGGTGGTGCACACCGGAGTGAAGTCCTTCGGATGCGAGAACAGCACCACCCACGAACTGCCGATGTAGTCGTGGAAACGGATCTTGCCTTCCGTCGTTTGTGCTTCGAAGTCCGGTGCGGTGCTGCCGATCGAGAGTGTCATGATCTCTCTCTCTTCGTTTGGGCGTGTTTTCAGCCGATGTGCCTGGTGCAGGCTTACATAGGGCTGGTGACATCCGAATCATGCCCATGCCGGCCACGCGCCCGGCGAGACCTGACGCTGCCGCTCAGCCTTCAGCGCCAATGAGTGCGGCTGGACCCCAGGTGCATCACGGATATAGAATTCCAAGAAAACCAGATAAGCGTGCCGAATGGGCGAAATAAAAATCTTCTTTCGGCCGAAATTTCCGATTTCTTCTCCCGTGGCGGAACCTTCCGGCCTGTACGCGGAATGATCTGGAGCAGGTGGGGACGCCTACCTGCGAGCCGCACCTGACTTCTCTGCCAGCGCGGCCACGTCGATCTTGACTTGGGCGTCGCTCGCTTCTTCCTCCACGCCGTCGCTGTTGTAGCGGTTGATCGCGCGGCGCTCGAGCATGCGCAGGAGGGCGACAATGACGAGCAGCGGCACGATCTGAACGATGCCGAGGGCGGAGATTGCGCCGTAGCTGCCGCCCTCCTCCCACATCGTCAGCGCGATCGTGCCGAGCACGTGCGTGCCAGGCCCGATCAGGAATACCGACGAGCCCAGTTCGCGTACCGCCAGCACGAATATGTAGAGCCACGCCGAGATCATGACCGGCGCCAGCAGTGGCAGCAGCACGCGCGTGAAGACCTGATACGGGCGTGCGCCGGCCACGCCCGCCGCTTCCTCGAGTTCCTTGTGGATCTGCGCGATGCCGCTCGCCGCAAACCGCATCCCATAGGGCAGGTAGATCGTGACGTATGCCACGAGCAGGATCCAGATCGTATTGTAGATGGGGATCCACGGCATCATCAGGTAGGCGAACAGCACGCTCGCGCCCACGATCACGCCCGGCACCGCGATCGAACTCGACGCCAGCGCATCGACCATCCAGCCCCACGACGTGCCGCCGCGATGCGCGATCCAGGCCGAAATGAACGTCAGTGTTACGACCACCGTCGCGGCCATCGCGCCGAGCAACAGCGAAGTCTTCACCGCGTGCAGGAATATCGGATAGTGGAAGATGAAGTCGTAGTTGTGCAGCGTAATGCTGTCCGTCGTCGGCATGAACGGAATGGCGACGGACTTGTAGAGCGATTGCCAGCCGAGCGTCAGCAGCGGCAACCCGAGCGTCGCCACGTACATCAGCCCGATGGCGATCGCGACCGGCCAGCGCCACGGTCCCAGGTTCATCGGCACGGGCTTATAGCCCTTGCCGGTGATCGTGGCGAATGCTTCGGCGTTGCGCGTCGCGCGCGAATAGAGCCACACGGCCACCATGCAGATCACCAGCAGCGTGATCGACAGTGCGCTGGCGAGGCCGAATTGCACGGTCGAACCCGTGATCGCTCGTTGGATGTCCGTGGTGAACACCTCGATCCGCGCTGGATTGCCGATCAGGCGCGGCACCTCGTAGGATTCCATTCCGCGAATGAACAGCAGCAGTAGCGTCGACAGGATCGCTGGCCGCAACAGCGGCAGCGTCACGCGAAACAGCGTCGACCACGAGCGGGCGCCGGACATTGCCGCCGCTTCTTCCATGCGGGTGTCGAGCGATCGCATCGCCGGCGCGAGCAGCAGGTACGCGAGCGGGAAATAGTGGCTCGACAGCGCCCAGATCATGCCGCCCATCGAGTAGATGTTGAGCACCCAGGCGGGGCCCAGGGTCTGCTTGATGAGGGTATTCAACCAGCCGATGTTGGGCGACAGCGTCAGCATCCACGCCATGGTCGTCAGCAGGCCGGGGATCGCGAACGACATTAGGGCGAGCGAGTGCCAGAGTTCCCGACCCGGTGCGTCGGTGCGCTCCACCACCCAGGCGACGGCGAGACCCAGAACGAACGTCGCGAACGAAGTTCCGACCGCGAACACGAGCGAGTTGAGGAACAGCCGGTAGAGGTGCGGGCTGGTGTAGGCGGCGACGAAATTTTCGAGCGTGAATGCGCCGGGCCCATAGGGCGTATCCTCGGCGAACGCCGTGTAGATCAGTGCCGCCACCGGCACCAGCACGAACCACGCGATGATGGCCGCGCATACGATCAGCGCGAACGTCGACGCCGGCGGCCACCGCAGCCACTGTTTCCGAGGCGCGGGCGCGGTCGTGTCGATGTTGTCGTCTGCGATCGCCAAGTCTTGCGCCTCCTGAACCGACGGTCCCCCTCCCCTTGTGGGGAGGGGGTAGGGGCGGGGGAGGCTAAGGCGCTGCGTTTGCGGCTCCACCCCACCCCCGTCCCTCCCCATCAAGGGGAGGGGAGGCTCACCTTTTCCGGAACGTCTCGTCGAACACCTTGCTCCACTTCCGCCCTTCCTCGGGCGTCGGCATCGTCGTGATGATCTTCGCCTTGAGGACGGGATCGAGAATGCCTTTCGGGTTCATTTCGACGTCGTCGCGCGTCGGCAGTCGTCCGAACTGGGCCAGATGCTGCTGTGACTCGCGGCTGAGCATGAAGTTGGCCGCCACCCTCGCCGCGTTCGGATTGGGCGAGTTCGTCGAGATGCCGAGCTGGCCGTATTGCTGCGACACCGGATCGAGCACCCAGAAGTCCGTGGGCTGCCCGGCGAGCTTTACGTTCAATGTCAGGTTCAGGAAGTTGTTGAGCGCGATCCAGTACTCGCCCGAGCCGACGGCCCGCGCCAACGCCAGATGTCCCTGGATGATGATGGGCTTCAGCGTGTCGACGATCTCCCCCATCAGCTTCTTGGCTTCGGCCTCGCCGTAGTGCTCGTAAATCGTCGCGAGCCACGTCTCGTCGTTGACGTCGATGGCCACCTTGCCGGCCCACTGCGGCCGCTTGGCGAACTCGGCGTAAGTCTTTGGCAGCTCCTCCCGCTTCACGAACTTGGTGTTGTAGGCGGGGGTGTTGTAGTTCGTGTAGACGCCGAACCAGCGCTGGTCCTTCGCGCGCGCGGCGGCACGGATGTTCTTGGCTTCCGGTGGATCGTATGCTGTGATGATGTCGGGCGGCAGTTGCTGCACGCTCGCAGTTTGCACGATGTCCCAGGCCTTCTGACGTGCGCGATGCTCGATCGCGATGCGCGCGTTGAGCTGGACGTCCGAGCCTCGGATGTAGCTGACCTTGATGCCGGTGTCGGCCTCGAAGATCTTGAACCAGGGCAGCCCTTCGGTCTCGTTGGTCGACGAGTAGACGACGAGCTGTCCCTCCTTCTTGGCCGCCTCGACCAGCTTGGGATCGAGCTGGGCGAGCCACGAAGGCGGCTTCTTGTTGTCCTGGGCGGAGGCTGTGCCGCTGAGGCCGGCCAAAAGCAGCATCGCCACCATCCCGGCGGCCAGACTGCGAACGATGTGGTGGCTCGAGTTCATGACGGAACGATCCTCCCTGCAGGGCCACGAATGAGAGGCCCGAGACGGCTGCTTTTCTTCTTGAGCCGATAATTAGCTTCCGCGCGGCATAGTGTCCACGGGACTGAAGGCATAGTTCGACGTCTCGTACCGCCCTCTCGCCCCTCTGCCACCCGTCTTGACAGTCGCGAGGCCTTACTATCGTAATCGTCGCAGACTACATCAGCAGCGATCTCCTCATGTGAAACGCGGTTTCAGTCCGCGCGCCCGAAAGGACGCACGCCGCTAGAAAATGCGTTGGCAACGGAACCTCAGCCCTACCCATGAAACCTCCTCGCTTCGAATACGCAGCGCCCGCCAGTGTTGCTGAGGCTGTCGCCCTCCTCGCCAGGAGTGGCGGAGGCGCAAAGCCGATCTCCGGCGGCCAGAGCTTGATGCCCCTGTTGGCATTCCGTCTCGCCGCACCTGAAATCCTCGTCGATCTCAAGCGCATTCCCGGCCTCGACAAGATCGAGATCGGCGCAGCCGGCGTAACGCTCGGCGCGAAAGTGCGCTGGGTCGACATCGAGAAGGAGAAGCGTCTCGACACCGCTCACCCATTGCTCGCCGAAGCGATCAAGCACGTGGCGCACTATCAGATCCGCAACCGCGGTACCGTCGGCGGCTCCGTGGCTCACGCCGATCCGGCAGCCGAGATGCCGGGGATCGCGGCTGCTTGCGATGCCGAGATAGTGGCCTCGGGCCCCAAGGGCGAGCGCCGGATCAAGGCGGCCGATTACTTCGTCGGGCCTCTCCAGACGACACTCGCCGCCGACGAGATCATCACCGCCGTGCATCTTCCCGCATGGCTCAAAGGTCGCCGCTGGGGCTTCCTCGAGTTCTCGCGCCGCAAGGGCGATTTCGCCATGGCCGGCGTCGCCGTGTTCTATGACCCCGACAGCGCCGGCAAGGCAACCAACGCTCATATCGGCGTGATAGGCATGGGCGACAAGCCGTGCCGTCTGCCGAAGGCGGAAGCAGCGCTGAACGGCAAGACGGTCGACGCAGCCACGATCGAAGCGGTGGCGAAGGTCGCGTCTGCCGAGGTCGATCCGTCCGGCGACATCCATGCCGGTCCAGAATACCGCCGCGCCCTCGTCGGCACGCTCCTCGAACGCGCCCTGAAGAAGGCTTCGGCGTAAACCACTGCACCACTGGTCCCCCTCCCCCTCGTGGGGAGGGGTTAGGGGTGGGGGTAGCAGCTTGACGTTTCTCTGCGATGCCCCCCACCCCCGGCCCCTCCCCACAAAGGGGGAGGGGGGAAAATCGGGATCATCAAACCCATGCACGTCAAATTTGAAGTCAACGGCAAGCCGGTCGAAGTCGAGGTGGAGCCGCGCACCACGCTTGCCGACGCGCTCCGCGAGAAGCTGCGCCTCACCGGCACGCATCTGGGCTGCGAGCACGGGGTCTGCGGCGCGTGTACCGTTCTGGTCAACGGCGCCGCCGTTCGCGCTTGCCTCATGCTCGCCTGCCAGGCTGAAGGCGACAAGGTCACCACTGTCGAGGGCCTCTCCAACGACGAGGCGTTGACCCCGCTGCAAGCCTCGTTCCGCAAGCATCACGCGCTGCAGTGCGGCTTCTGCACACCGGGCATGATCACCACCTCGCATGCGCTGCTCACCGAGGAGCCCAACTGCGACGCCGACCGTGTTCGCGACGTACTCTCCGGCAATCTCTGCCGCTGCACCGGCTACATCCCTATCGTCGAGGCCGTGCTCGCCGCACGCGGCGCCTACGGCGGCAAGTCGTAAGAATTCCTATTCGTTGGTTGGGTCGAGCCCCGCACATTCCGGGTGCGACCCAACGATGCTCAGACACGCAGTTGGGTCGCGCTGCGCTTGACCCAACCTACGGTCGATGAACGCGCCGGAGCGGCCATGAGAACCTTGAATACCTTGATCGGCCAGCCGATGGAGCGGGTCGAGGACCTGCGTTTGTTGCGCGGCAAGGGGACCTACGTCGGCGATATCGTGCGCGAGGGCATGCTGCACGCCGTCATCGTGCGCAGTCAGGTTGCCCATGGCCGGATCAAGGGCATCGACATCAGCGCCGCTCTTTCATTGCCGGGCGTCCACGCCGTCATTACCTCGGCCGATTTCGGCGGCACCACGCCTCGCGTTCCGCTGCGCCTGCAACCCTTGCCGCAGCTCGATTCCTTCCATCAGCCGATGTTGGCGACGGGCAAGGTCCGCTATGTCGGCGAGCCCATCGCTGTGGTCGTCGCCGACAGCGCCGCCATCGCCGAGGACGCCCACGACCTCGTACATCTCGATATAGAAGCGCTTCCCGCCGTCACCGACCGCGCCAGCGCCGAGGCTCCGGCCGCACTCCTGTTCGACGAGCACAAGTCGAATGCGGCACTCACCTGGTACGCCAAGAAAGGCGACGCCGCCAAAGCCTTCGCCGACGCGCCCTATACCCGCAAGGAGCGCTTCTTCGTTCAGCGTCATGCCGCGATGTTCATGGAGCCGCGCGGCTTCGTCGCCGAATGGGACGCGGCAACGTCCAAGATGACCGTCTGGGGCGTCGCCAAGGTTGCCTGGGCTAACCAGCGTATCCTCGCAGCCGCGCTGGGCGTCGCTCCCGCTCAGGTCGAGATGATCGAGGTCGACGTCGGCGGCGGCTTCGGCAGCCGTGGCGAGTTCTACCCGGAAGACTTCCTGATCCCGTTCGCCGCGCGCCACGTCGGCCGCCCCGTGCGCTGGATCGAGGATCGCCGCGAGCATCTGATGACCGCCAACCATGCCCGCGAAGCCGAATGCGATTTGGAGATCGCCGCCACCCGCGACGGCAGGATTCTCGGTCTGCGCGGCGCCGCCTTCACCAATCACGGCGCCTACATCCGTACCAACGGCTCCGTCGCCCCGCGTAACATCGCGCAGTTCTCGTCCGGCCCTTATCGCATCGACCACATCGACATTACCGCGACGATGATCGTCTCCAACAAGACGCCGAGCGGCACCTATCGCGGTCCCGGCCGCTTCGAAGGCGACTTCTTTCGCGAGCGCCTGCTCGACATCATGGCGAAAGATCTCGGCATCGACCGCGTCGAGATCCGCCGCCGTAACCTCGTTACCGACGCAGAGATGCCGTTCCGTCTCGCCGACATCACGCCTTATGACCACTCCGACGAACTCGACAGCGGCGACAATCCCGAGCTGCTCGATCGCTGCCTCGCCGACTTCGGCTGGACCGAGAAGGCGAAGCTGGCCGGCAAGCTCATCGATGGCGTCTATCACGGCATCGGCATCGGCTGCTTCATCGAGGGCGGCGCGGCCGGCCCTTCTGAAGACGCTCGCTTCGTGCTCGAAACCGATGGCCGGATCTCGCTCTACATGGGCTCGGCCGCTGTCGGCCAGGGCATCGAGACGATCATGGCTCAGATCGCCGGTGACGCGCTGGAGGTGCCGTTCGAGCGGATCACCGTGCTGCACGGCTCGACTGGACACGTCACCAACGGCTTCGGCTCTTACCACTCGCGCTCGACTGTCATGGGCGGCAACGCCATCCTGGCCGCCGCCGAGAAGTTGAAGGAGAAGATCCGCACTGTCGCCGCAGCCAAGCTCGGTTGCTCCGCAGTCGATGTCACGCTCGACGGGGAGCAGGTTCGCGCTGCCGGCAAGGCGCTGACGCTCGCCGAAGTCGCCGCCGACGCGCCGATCGAAGCCGAAGGCACCTTCCACAATCACAAGCACACCTACTCCTACGGCACGCAGGCGGCCCACGTGACCGTCGATGCGGGCACGGGCCATGTCGCCGTGGTCGAGATCGCCTCGATCAAGGACTGCGGCCGGATGATCAACCCGCTGACTCTCAAGGGGCAGGCTATCGGCTCGATGGTGCAGGGTCTCGGCGGCGCGTTCCTCGAAGACCTCGTCTACAACGCCGATGGCCAGATCCTGACCGGCTCTTTCGCGGACTATCTGCTGCCGACCGCGAGTTGCTTTCCGAAGCTGCGGGCGTCCGTCATCGAGTTGAAGCCGTCGCCCAACAACCCGCTCGGTGCAAAGGGTGCCGGCGAAGGCGAGATCGTGCCGGTAGGCGGCCTGTTGGCGAACGCGGTCGCGAACGCCCTGTCGAGCCTCGGCGTAGAGCCCAACGAACTGCCTTTGTCCCCGCCCAAGGTGTGGGCGTTGGTGCAGGCGGCCAAGAAGTCCAATTGACCGCGGCGGCCGCCCGGAGGCCTTCGAGTGGGTGGGGGGCGGGCGGCAGCGGTTATTTCTGCGGTAGGTTCGCCTTCTCGCGCACCGCGTTCCACTTGGCGAACTCGCTGCGCAGATGCTGGTCGAACTCGGCCGGCGTCGAGCCTTTCACGAGAACGCCGATCTTGGTGAGCTTCTCACTGATGTCCTTTTCCTTGATGATCTCGTTGATCACCGCGTTGAGGCGGGCGACCACGGCGGGAGGCATGCCCTTCGGACCGAAGAAGCCGTACCACGTCGAAACATCGTAGCCGGGCAGCAAGCCGGACTCGATCGCCGTGGGCAGATTTGGCACGGCAGGAAAGCGGTCCTTCCCCGTCACTGCCAGCGGGCGCACCTCGTTTGCCTCGACCTGACCAATGACGGCGCTGACGGTCTCGAACAGCACGTCCACCTGCCGGCCCAGTAGCGCCGTCATGGCTTCGGGAGAGGTGCGGAACGGAACGTGGCGCATCTTGATACCGGCGATCTGGGTGAACCATTCGGCCGCCAGATGCTGGGTGCCGCCGAACCCTGGGCTGGCGAACACGAGTTTGTCGGGCTCGGCGTTCGCCAGATCGATCAGTTCCTTGACGGACTTCGCCGGATAATCGGGCCGGACCGAAATGACGAGGCCACCCTCCGCCACCAGGACGATCGGATCGAACGCGTCGATCGGATGGAAGCGCATCTGCTTCGTAAGCGTGGCCGTTATGATTTGCGCCGCGCTCATGTTTGCGATGGTGTAGCCGTCCTTGGGGGCATTCGCGACGATCTCGTTTCCGATCATGCCGCCCGAGCCGGTACGGTTCTCGACCACGACCGGCTGCCCGAGCTTGTCCTGCATCCGCAGGGCGATGATGCGGCTGACGATGTCGGAGCCGCCGCCGACACCGAACGAGACGATCATCTTGATCGGCTGGGAAGGATAAGTCTGGGCCTGAATGGCTGTCGCGGTCGTCACGCAGAAAATAGCCGCAGCGGTAAGCGTCCGTACAGACCTCGGGTTCATGAGTCACTCCTCCCGGTTTCAGATTTTTGTATTTGTAATGTTCTTGGTATTCGATCGCCGCGCAAACGTGGGATCACGCGGCGGCCGTTGGCGTCAGGCGCGGGGCTTTTCCTCCTCCGGCGCGTAAGCCTTGATCGCGAGCGCGTGCACGCCGCCGGCAAGCTCCTCGGCGAGTTCCGCGTTGACCATCCGGTGCCGCTCGAGGCGGCTCTTGCCCGTGAACGCGGCCGAAACGATGCCGACCGCGAAATGGCTCTCCCCGGTGCCGTTGTCGCCCGAATGGCCTGCGTGACGATGACTTTCGTTCACCACCTCGAGCGCCTCGGGCTGGAACCGGGTGGCGAGCTTCTTGCGGATACGCATTTCGATCGACATTGGTCCCAACTCCACTTCGCTATGCCAATCGCGGCTAAGCCAGCCGCCCATGCCAAGATTATCGCGATCGAACCTTACACCGTCTGTCGATCCCGAAGCGGCAGCTTGGCTTGAATTTTTGTTCAAGCCGTACAAATGCAAACTTATCGGTTGACGTATAGCCTGCA
>CAMDMH010000004.1 GCA_945901835.1 Devosia equisanguinis
CAACAGGTTGCTAATCGGATGCTTCTCCTGATCGATAACTACGACAGCTTCACGTATAACCTCGTCCACTTTCTGGGCGAGTTGGGTGCTCCCTGCGAGGTGCGGCGCAACGATGCGCTGACCGTCGACGAGGCGCTGGCGCTCAAACCGAAGGCGATCGTGCTATCGCCGGGCCCATGCACGCCGACCGAGGCCGGCATCTGCCTCGATCTCGTCGCCAAGGCCGGGCCGAAGATCCCGCTGCTAGGCGTGTGTCTCGGCCACCAGACCATCGGCCAGGCCTACGGTGGGAAGGTGATCCGCGCGCCCGAGCCTATGCACGGCAAGATCTCGACGGTGCGAAACAAGGGCAAGGGTCTGTTCGCCGATCTGCCGCCGCGGATCGAGGTGACCCGCTATCACTCGCTGATCGTCGAGCGGGCGAGCCTGCCGGCCGACCTCGAGGTAACTGCTGAAACCGCTGATGGCCTGATCATGGGCCTCTCGCACAAGCGCCATCCCGTTCACGGACTGCAGTTCCACCCGGAAAGCATCGCCTCCGAACATGGCCACGACCTGCTCGCCAACTTCCTCCGCCTCGCCGGGATCACACCCCGCCGTCGCAATGCCGCGCCCAGGGCGGCCTGACACAAACGGGGGGACCTGAAGATGCCCGCAAACGTGCTGAGAGAAATCATCGGCAAGGTCGCGACCGGCGCGACGCTGACGGTAGAAGAAATGCAGTCCGCGCTCGAGATCATGATGTCCGGCGTCGCGACACACGCACAGATGGGCGCATTCCTGATGGCGCTGCGGGTGCGCGGCGAGACCGTCGAGGAGATCACGGGCGCCGCCAAGCTGATGCGCGAGAAGATGCTGAAGGTGAACGCGCCGGCGGGTGCAGTCGACATCGTCGGCACCGGCGGCGACGGCCACGGTACCTATAACGTATCGACGTGCGCCTCGCTCGTCTGCGCAGGTGCCGGTCTGCCGGTCGCCAAGCACGGCAACCGCTCGGTTTCCTCGATATCCGGCGCGTCGGACGTGCTGACCGCCCTTGGGGTCAAGGTCGATCTGCCGCCCGCCGTCATCGAACGCGAGATCGCGGAGGCGGGCGTTGGCTTCATGTGGGCCCCCCTGCATCATTCAGCATTGAAACATTGGGCGCCGATCCGCGGGGAACTCGGCATCCGCACCGTGTTCAACCTGCTCGGTCCGATCTGCAATCCCGCGGGCGTCAGACGCCAGATCGTCGGAGTTTTCTCCTGGCATTGGGTGGAGCCCGTCGCGCACGTTCTGCGTAATCTAGGCGCGGACCATGTATGGGTCGTGCACGGTCATGACGGACTGGACGAGCTCACCACGACGGGCTCGACCGATGTCGCCGAATTGAAGGACGGCAAGGTCACCGTGTTCGAGGTTACGCCGGCCGACGCCGGGCTCGCACCGGCCAAGCTCTCGGACCTGAAGGGTGGCGACGCCAAGTTCAACGCGCAGGCGATCCGCGCCGTGCTCGCGGGCACGAAGGGGCCGTTCCGCGACATCGTTCTGCTCAACGCCGGCGCCGCCATGATCGTCGGAGGCAAGGCCACGAACCTCACGGACGGCGTCGCCATCGCCGCCCATTCGATCGACAGCGGAGCGGCCGCCCGTGCACTCGATAAGCTCGTCTCCGTGAGTAACGCCAGCTGATCGGTCTGCAATGCTTCACCTCGCCCCCCGCAGCGAAGGCCGCACACGTAGCGAGATCGCGGCAGCGACGCTGATGCTCTGCGACGCCGGGATCATGAGCTATTCCGGCCACGTGTCAGCCAGGCTTCCCGGCGCAGACGCATCGTTTCTGATCCAATCCATCGATCAGCCGCGCAACGGCCTGCGGCCCGAGCACATGATCGTCTGCGACCTCGACGGCCGGTCGATCGCTGCCGATCCCAAGCTCAGGGCCCCCATCGAAGTCGCACTCCATGCCGAGATCTACCGCGCGCGCCCGGACGTGAAATCAGTTGCGCATTTCCATTATGATCTCGCGACCTCGTTCACGCTGGTCGAAGACGTGCCGTTGCGGCTCGTCAAGAACCACGCGGTGCGCTGGCGCAGCGGCATTCCCGTCCACGACGATCCCGGACACGTTGCGGGCGCCGAGCGCGGCAAGGCGCTGACCCGCACGCTCGGGCCGCACCACGCCTGCCAGATCCGCGCACATGGCCAGGTGATCGTTGCGGAGTCCGTGCCGGCGGTTTTCCACGACACGATCCACTTCATCGAGAACGCCGACGCCCACCACGCAGCAGCGTCCATCGGCAAGGTTCGCCCCCTGTCGGCCGCCGATCTCGACCTGTTCGAGGCTGAGCTGAAACGCGACCGGCTCGTCGACAAACTGTGGGCATATTACCTCGACGGCAGCCGACGTTCCGGTGTCCTCCCGGAAGGACTAGAGTTGTAGCACCGCTGCGATCTGTTTCGATCCAGGTGGCGTCCCTCCCGCAGCCTTTGCTATGATGCGCCCATGACCGACATCCTCGCCAAGATCACCGCCTATAAGCGGGAAGAAGTCGCCGCGGCAAAAGCCAGGCGATCCCTCGCTGCAACCGAAGCGGCAGCCAAAGAAGCGAGCCCCGTCCGCGCGTTTGCAGGAGCGCTCGAGAAGGCCATGGGGGTCCGACCCGCAGGGTCTGACCCCGCCGCTGGCTTCGCGCTCGTAGCGGAGCTCAAGAAGGCCTCGCCCTCGAAGGGGTTGATCCGCGAAGACTTCGACCCGCCGTCGCTAGCAGCGGCCTACGAGACGGGCGGTGCAGCGTGCCTCTCGGTGTTGACCGATGCGCCGTCGTTTCAGGGAGCGCCCGAATTTCTCACCGCCGCACGCGGGGCTTGCAATCTGCCTGTCCTGCGCAAGGACTTCATGATCGATCCCTATCAGGTTCCGGAGGCACGGAGCTGGGGTGCGGACTGCATTCTCATCATCATGGCGCAGATCGACGACGCGCTCGCAGCGACGCTCGCGAGCGAGGCGGCGCGCTGGGGGATGGACGCTATCGTCGAGGTTCACGACGCAGCCGAACTCGAGCGCGCGCTGAAGCTGCCGTGCCGCCTGATCGGCATCAACAATCGCAACCTCAAGACGTTCGAGACGACGCTGGCGACGACCGAGCGCCTCGCACCTCGCGTGCCGAGGGACCGGATCGTCATCGGCGAGAGCGGTATCTTCACGAATGCCGATCTGCAGCGCCTGTCCAAAGCCGGCGTCAATGCTTTTCTCGTCGGCGAAAGCCTCATGCGACAAGCCGATGTCGCTGCAGCCACGCGGACGCTGCTGGGAGTTAAAGCATGAAGGCATTCGGTCTTCTTCTCCTCCCCCCTTGTGGGGGAGGTGCCCCGAAGGGGCGGAGCGCGGTGCAGTTGCATGCTTTGATTCCCACCTTGGCCCCATCCCCCCCACTGGCGCTGCGCGCCACCTCCCCCGCGAGGGGGGAGGAGAACTGTATCGGAGGTGCCAGCACTTCGAGGTACACACGATGACCAAGCTCTCTCACATCAACGAGAAGGGTGAGGCGCACATGGTCGACGTGGGCGCCAAGGCTGTGACGCACCGCGCCGCACGCGCGGAAGGCTTCATCTCGATGGAAGCGGCGACCCTCGCCCTGGTCGAAAAGGGCGAAGCGAAGAAAGGCGACGTGCTAGCCACGGCGCGGATTGCCGGCATCATGGCAGCCAAGCGCTGCCATGACCTGATACCGCTGTGCCACCAGTTGCCGATCACCAAGGCGACCGTCGAATTCGAGATCAGCCGTGATCCCGTCGGCATTCACGTGGCGACCGAAGTCCGCTGCACCGGCCAGACCGGCGTCGAGATGGAAGCGCTGACGGCTGCCTCGCTCGCGTGCCTCACCATCTACGATATGCTCAAGGCAGTGCAGAAGGACATGGAGATCGGGCCTGTTCGGCTCCTCGAAAAGAGCGGCGGCCGCTCGGGCCATTTCGTGGCCGCTAAGCGGGGCGGCAAGGCATGAGCAAAGGGCCGCTCAGCGTCACGGAAGCCCTCGCCCGCATTCTCGACGGGGTCGGAGCGCTGAGCGCAGAGCATGTAGCGATCGGCGATGCCCACGGCCGCGTACTCGCTGCACCACTTTCCGCCGGCCACACCCAGCCACCGTTCGATGCCTCCGCGATGGACGGCTATGCGGTACGCGGCGTCGACATTACGAGCATTCCCGCTCGCCTGCGCGTCACCGGCGAATCAGCGGCCGGGCGTGGCTATCGCGGCGCCGTGGGGCGGGGCGAAGCCGTCCGCATCTTCACCGGCGCACCCGTGCCTGAAGGCGCCGACACCATCGTCATCCAGGAGAACACCTCGCGGGACGGCGAAATCGTGATCGTCGGCCCCGGCGAACTCGACCCGACCTACATCCGCAAACGCGGGTTCGACTTCAGCCAAGGCCAATTGCTGCTCGAAGCCGGCCGGGTGCTCAATGCGCGCGAGATCATGCTGGCAGCCAGCATGGGGCACGGCGAAGTCGATGTACGCCGTCGTCCGCGCGTGGCACTGCTGGCGACAGGCGATGAGTTGGTACTGCCGGGCACCCCGCCCGGTCCCGATCAGATCGTCTGCTCCAATCCGTTCGGCATCGCTGCAATGGTGAGCGGAGCGGGCGGTGTGGCGCATTTTGCTGGCATCGCGCGCGACACCCGCGCGAGCTTGAACGAGAAGCTCGACACAGTGCGCGATGCCGATATCGTCGTGACGATCGGAGGCGCATCCGTCGGCGACCACGATCTCGTCGGGCCGGTGCTCGGCGAGCGCGGCATGAAGCTAGACTTCTGGAAGATCGCGATGCGGCCAGGCAAGCCGCTGATGTTCGGCAAGCTCGGTGGCCAGCGCGTGATGGGGCTTCCCGGCAATCCCGTCTCGTCGATGATCTGCGCGCGCGTTTTTCTCGTGCCGCTGATCCGCCGCTTGCTCGGCGTTGCCGACCACGGCTTTGCAACGCGCTCCGCGATGCTCACCGAAGAAATGCCGGCGAACGGGCCGCGTCAGCATTACGCGCGCGCAATCCTCGATACGGTCGACGGGCGCGAAACCGTGCGTCCGGTCAGTTCGCAGGATTCCTCGCTGATCGCGGCGCTTGCGCGCTCCAACGCGCTCATCGTGCAACCGCCTCATGCGCCGAAATCAGCAGCAGGATCGACCGTCAACGTGCTGTTGCTCGACTTCTGAGACTGGCAATCCCCACGGCAATCCCTAAGCAGTAACAACACTCGACGCCCTGGCAAGCGCCCGCCCGATCGCGGCCACATCACCACCGCCCTCGTGTCGCGCAGTGACGATCCGCACTTCCGGCTTCACTACGTCCGCGTTGACCGAAGATGCAGGGACCGCGGCCCAGCCATTCCGCAGCGTCTCATCCAGAAAAGCCTTGTCGGTCGTGTCATCGACCACAAGCACCACGCGCAACAGCGGAACCCGCGCCAGCAGTTCGTGCACCTCGAACACGCAACCCTTGTTGCTAGGGCCGAACCCGCGCAGATCCATCAGCACGGCATCGCTATCCGCAGCCAGAGCAGCCAGCACCATTTTCCAGGTGTCGTCGTGGCAGAAGAAGTCGTTGACGCGATATCTTCCATCGCGATCGCGCAGCGCCGTTGCTTCCGCAAGCCGGCGCTGCAGCCCCTCGCGATCCCCGATGAACCGGCGCGCCAGCCGGCCACCGACGAAATCGAGGAACTCATGCGGTTCCACGGTCGTCGCCGCGAGGTCGGGCCCCGCGATCATCCGTATGCTGCCGGCGTGACGCCACACCCGTGACAGGCCATCGAACAGCCGCTCGCTGCGCCATCCCAAAGAGAAAACCCGCAACAGCAGCAGCCGCGGGGCGTTCTCATCTCCCCGCCGCACAGCTCCAAGCACTGCGAAACCGAGCGCGGCTACGAACTTGAAGACGAAGTACGCCGCGAGTGCACCGATGAACCAGCGCGGCCCGGCGAACGCGAGGTTCATACCTTCGTAGACGGCGAAGATCAGCCAGACCGCGTCGATCATGATCGACTGGTCGCTGAAAACACGCGCTCGATAAGCAGCGCCAAGCCCCCTCAGCACGAGCCAGCCCACGATGCCCAGAACGACCGCACCGACAACCGCGATCGCCGCGAACGTCTGATGACCGCCGAGCCCTAGACGCATGCCGAGCTCCGCCATCGACCTGATGCTGGCGTCGTCGGTGCCGGCGACGTTGAACGCGACCTGCGAGCCCGTCACCGCGAACAGCACGAACGCCATGACCATCGGCCCGACCGCGCGGATGCGGCGGACAAGGAACAACAACACCGTCAGCGTCGGCGCAATGTTGAAAATCATCCACAGCACGATCGCGGAGAGGACCGTGAATTCCCCGCCCAAAGCGGGCGTCGTCACCGCCGCCAGTACCGCGAGGTAGACTGCCGTTATCACCTCCTTGTCGCGCCGCGTGACGGCCGCCGTGAGCCAGGCCGTCAAAACGAGGGGCCAAGCGTGAAAGACCGCGACGACACCGAAACGGAACGGCTGGAAACCGATGCCGTTGGCGACGAAGTAGACCGCCGTCATCGCGAATGCGTAGGCAACACCGGCCACAACATACACCGCAAGGTGCTGCCACCTGCCGAACCGCAAGAGCCAGGACACGCGCGCCCGATCCGAAACGACCGCAGTTTCGTCCGTCACGTCGACGATTCCAAGCGGCCGCCGGGTGCCCGCCCCGACATTCGCGGTATGATCTGGCGCCTCACGGAGTGCTTCAACACGCCCCGAGCGCCGAAGCATGGCGCGCTTCACGGCCCTCAGATAGGCCATCAGAACAGCAGCGACAACAACAGTGCAAGCGGCGCGGCAACAATCAGCGATATGCCGAGTTGTCCCGTCAGCGCCGTCGTGATGGCATCGCGTCCGCCGCCCATGGCCTGCCTCCGCAAACATGAATAAAGGTCAATCCAATCCGCTCACGACATCGACGATCGCGTTATAGATCGTGGCGAGTTGATCCGCATCGATACAATAGGGCGGCATTACGTAGATCGTATTACCCAGCGGCCGCAGGAGAACCCCGCGCGCCATGAAGGCGTCGTAGAGCAGCGGTCCGACGCCTGCGAGATAGCCTGCGTCCCGCGCCACCACATCGAGCGCCGTGATCGTGCCGAGCTGGCGCACGTCCTGGAACCGCGTGTCCCCTTGGAATTTCGCGATCCAGCCCCGCTGCATCTCGCACAGCGCTTCGACGCGTTCCCGCACCGGCTCCGTCTCCCATATCTCGATGTTGGCCCGCGCGGCCGCGCAGGCAATGGGGTTGGCGGTGTAGCTGCTCGAATGAAAGAAGGTGCGAGTGCGATCCGTGGAATAGTGCGCGTCGAAGATTTCGGGCGTGGCCAGTGTCGCGGCGAGTGGCAAGGAGCCCCCGGTCAGCCCTTTCGCCACGCACATGATATCTGGCGCGAGACCCGCCTGCTCGCAAGCGAACAGCGTGCCCGTGCGCCCCCAGCCCGTCATCACTTCGTCTGCGATCAGCAACACCCGATGCCTCCGGCAGATCCGCGCCATCTCTGCCAGCGCCGCCGCGGCATACATCAGCATACCGCCCGCACCGAGTATCAGCGGCTCGACAATCAGCGCCGCGATATCGCCGCCCCGGCACGACGCTTCCAGCACCTCGTACGTCGCCTGCTCTTCGCCCGCCGACGGAAACGGAATCCGCCCGACCTCGAACAGAAGCGGTTCGTACGCCGTATTGAACACCCCACGCGCGCCGACCGACATCGTCGCAGCAGTATCCCCGTGATAGGCGTGCTCCAGCGCCAGAATGCGCGTCCGGGACTCGCCGCGGTTGCGCCAATACCCCAGCGCCATCTTCAATCCGACCTCGACGGCCGTGGATCCACTGTCGGAGAAAAACACGTGCGCGATCCCCGCCGGCGCCAAACGGACGAGCCCGCGCGCGACTGCTTCCGCCGGCTCGTGGGTCAGACCCGCGAAGATCACCTGATCGAGCTTATCGACCTGTTCGCGAATGGCGGCCTTGATGCGCGGATGGCCGTGGCCATGCGTCGTCACCCACCACGACGAAATCGCATCGAGATAACGGCAGCCGTCGTCGCCTTCCAGCCACGCACCTTCCGCCCGGACGATGCGCGGCACTTCCCCCATGACAGCGTGCTGCGTGAAGGGATGCCATACGGGAGAGTCAATCGTCCTCGCGCTGCACATCCAGCAGTCCCTCTTCCTCGGCGAAGTCGCGCAGGTCGAAGCCGTCGGCGAATGCTGCCCGCAGAGAACCGGCATCGAGGGGCGCGAGCCACGGTAGCCGCCCCAGCCTGCGAACCCGGCCCATGGTCGCGATCGTCGCTTCGACTTCCGGCTGGGCCTCGCCGATGAAGGCGACGCCATGAACGGGCACGCGCCGCAGCCGCAACGCTTCCAGCGACAGCAGCGAGTGATTGATCGTACCCAACGATGTTCGCGCGCACAGGACGACCGGCTTCTGCCAGAACGCCATCAGATCGACCTGAAGCAGTCGCATCGACAGCGGCACCATCACGCCGCCGGCCGTCTCCACGACCAACGGGCCATCGACGACCGGCAACCCCAGCGCGCGCTGACGGATGTCTATGCTTTCGCGCCGCGCCGCGATGTGTGGTGATGCGGGCAGCGCAAGGTCGTAAGCGGATGCGATCAAACGATCCGCAGGCATCCCGGCAAGCCGTGAAACGGCCGCGCTGTCGGATTCATCCTCGTTACCGGCCTGGACCGGTTTCCAGTATCTTGCACCGAGTGCCCCGACGAGAGCCGCGGCGAACACCGTCTTGCCGACGTTCGTATCAGTACCAGCAACGACAAACGTGGCAGCCATCACCGCCCCTCGCCATACGTCGTCAAAGCCTGTCCCACGACCCGCGCCAGCCGGCTCACGTCGTCGGCCCCGACATTCAGTGTGATCGCGATCCTGAGCCTCGCTGTGCCTTCAGGCACGGTTGGCGGGCGCACCGCACGCACGTCGAAACCATGGCTCTGCAAGCGCAAAGCAATCTCGACGGCGCGGCGGTCCTCGCCGATCACCACCGGCAGGATATGAGATCCACTGCACGCAATGCCGCAGCACTGCGCGAACTCCCGCGTCGCATGCGACACGAGATCGGCGTGCTTCCGACGCCGCTGCGGTTCGTCGCGACAGATCCGGAGCGACGCGCGGACCGCTGCCGCCGACAACGGCGACGGCGCCGTGGAGAACACGAATGCGCGCCCTCGATTGACCAGGAAATCGCAGACTGCACGCGGCCCACACACGAGCGCGCCCGATGCCCCCAGCGCCTTGCCGCAGGTGTGGAGCGAAATTACATCGCCCGCCCCTTCATACGCTGCGCCCAGACCTCGTCCATCCGGCCCGAGCACACCCGTCGCGTGCGCCTCGTCGATCACCAGCATCCCGTCATGCCGGCGCGCTATCCCGACGAGATCGTCTATCGGCGCGCGATCGCCATCCATGCTGTAGACGCTCTCGACGACCAGCCACGGCCGCCCACGTCCCCCCGCCGCACGCCAGCTCACGATCGCTTCCTCGAATGCCCCGGCGTCGTTATGGCGCACACCGACGGACGCCGCGCGCCCGTTGCGCATGCCGTCATGGGCGCTGGCGTGGATCAGCTCGTCGTAGACTACGATGTCGTCGCGCTGCGGCAACGTGGAGAAGATGGCGTAGTTCGCCGCGAAACCCGTCGCGAAATAGAGCGCTGCCTCGCTGCCGAAAAAAGCCGCTGCTTCCCGCTCGAGCGTCTCGTGCTCGGTGTGGTTGCCCCGCAGCAGGCGCGACCCGCCAGCCCCGACCGGAACGCCCCGAGCCAGCGCTTCCCCAACGGCCGCTGCCAACTCCGGCGACTCCGCGAGGCCCAGATAGTCGTTCGACGAGAAATCGAGCCCGACGCGCGGCGCCAACTGCCGCAGTCTCCCCCGCGCCTCCAGATCAGCCAACCCCCGTTTCAGGTCAGCCGTCATTCCCTCGCCCCGCCGCATCCTCCAGCACCATCGGCTTCAGTCCGAGACGGCCGAACAGCGCCGCGTCCGCATCATCCTCGGGATTGCCAGCGGTCAACAGCTTGTCGCCCGCAAAGATCGAGTTGGCGCCGGCGAAAAAGCACAGCGCCTGCATCTCGTCGGTCATCTCGGTGCGACCAGCCGACAACCGGACATAGGAAGCCGGCATCATGATCCGCGCCGTTGCGATCGTGCGCACGAACTCGATCGTATCGAGCTTGGCGGCTGCCTGCAGGGGCGTTCCATCGATCGGGATCAGCAGATTGATCGGTACGCTTTCGGGATGCTCCGCCAGATTGGCGAGCGTCACGAGCATGTCGACACGATCTTCCCGGCCCTCGCCCATTCCCAGAATGCCCCCGCAGCACACCTTCATACCGGCGCCACGCACTTTCTCGAGCGTATCGAGCCGATCCTGGAACGTGCGCGTCGTGATGACCGACCCGTAGTGGCTCTCCGACGTATCGATATTGTGGTTGTAGTAATCGAGCCCGGCCTTTGCCAGCCGCGCCGCGTCATCACCGCTCAGCATGCCCAGTGTCATGCACGTCTCGAGGCCCAGCCCCTTCACGCCCTCGACCATGGCCACGACCTGGTCCATGTCGCGCGCCTTCGGCTCCCGCCAGGCAGCCCCCATGCAGTAGCGCGTCGCACCCGCCGCCTTCGCTTTGCGCGCCTCGGCCAACACGGCTTCAACCGCCATGAGCTTGGAAGCCTTGAGCCCCGTAGCGTGGTGGGCCGACTGGCTGCAGTAACCGCAATCCTCGGCGCAACCGCCGGTCTTGATAGAGAGCAGCCGGCTCATCTGGATGCGATTGGGATCGAAGTTCCGGCGATGCACCGTTTGAGCCGCAAACAAAAGATCGTTGAACGGCGCGGCATAGAGAGCCAGCGCCTGCTTCCTCGTCCAATCGTGACGCGGGCCCCGCGCGGAAGCCGCATCCAACGTGTCATCGAACTTGTCGACCGCCAATTGCATCAGATCCGGCGCTCCATCGAAGGGCCTGCACGTTTCAAGAACTCACTGCACGCCGGGCCGTTTCCGCGCAAGTAGGCAAAGGTCCCGCCCTGTTCGTCACAGCCGCTTCCGACCAACCAAACCACTGGGAATGACAATCGGCGAACCAACCACAAACGAAACACTTGAAGAACACGAGAAGAACATATAACGTGCAATTATATGAGGACTGAGCAGCGAGTCGCCGTTCTGCCTGGGTTTGACGCCTGCCGGTTTCAACGTGCGAGATGAAACCGACGTGCAGTATCGAGCGACATCGACGGAGAACATGCCATGCTGACCCAAAAGCAGAAAGAGCTTTTGCTTTTCATCCACGAGCGGCTTCAGGACGAAGGCGTTCCTCCCTCTTTCGACGAGATGAAGGAGGCGCTGGACCTCAAGTCGAAATCGGGCATCCACCGGCTCATCACGGCGCTGGAGGAGCGCGGCTTCATCCGCCGTCTGCCCAATCGTGCCCGCGCGCTCGAGGTCATCAAGCTACCGGACAACTCGACCGAACCGCCCAAACGTTCCGCTCCGAGCCCAACCGGGCTCAGCGTGATCGAAGGCAGCCGGCCAAAGCAATCGACGACGCTCAACTACGCCCCCTCGCACAACGTCGACAGCCGCACCGTATCCGTTCCCGTGATGGGCCGGATCGCAGCCGGTGTTCCGATCAGCGCGATCCAGAACCATAGCCACGACATCGCCTGCCCGCCCGATCTCCTGACCAGCGGCGAGCACTTCGCCCTGGAAGTGAAGGGCGATTCGATGATCGAAGCGGGCATCCACGACGGCGACACGGTCATCATCCGGCGGTGCGACTCCGCCGAGAACGGCGCCATCGTCGTCGCCCTCGTCGAAGGCGAGGAGGCGACGTTGAAGCGATTGCGCAAGAAGGGCGGCGCGGTGGCACTCGAAGCGGCCAACCCGAACTACGAGACACGCATCTTCGGTCCCGACCAGGTCGCGATCCAGGGCCGCCTCGTGGGACTGATGCGCCGTTATTGACCGATCCGAAATGAGCGAGGTTTCCGGCAGCCTCCTCATTTGCACCGAGTTCAGCGAGACTGCGGACAACTCGCATGGAGTGTGCGGCTCAGCGGATGTCGCCGTCTTCGTCATCCTCGATCTCGGGCCGGCGGCGCTGCTCCTCGCCCGACAGATCGAACGGGGCGGCGAACTGCCCGAGCCGCGAGCCACGCGCCTGGGCGATTGCTGCAGCCGACGTCGCCGACGTCGTCCACGTCCTGCGCATCTGCGCAGCCGTCCATGGCCGGTCTCCACGCTCGTCTGCAACGGTCACGATCCGGATGCTGCCGGCGTTGAGATAGAAAGCGTGCGTTCCCCGGTCGCGCAGGTCATAGAGATCGACGAGCACGGCGTCTGTCCTGCACGCGCCGGGTCGGGGCATCGTCAGGATCAACAGCCCGGCGCGCCGGCAATCGTCCGCCAAGCCCGACGACTGCCGCACGATCGAGACGAGCGTGCCCTTCACCATCATGGTGCATCCGCTGCCATCGCACCGGAAACCTGATTGCCCCTGCGTCAAGTCGCGGACCGATCAGTTGTCGCCATCGTGCTCGAGCCATCGGGAAAGCTCGAATTGCGCGCCCCGTTGCGCCATCGCTGCGAAATTTCCGTCGCGCCCACGCGCCGCCACCACCTGTCCGTCCCGCCCGGCGAGCACGTCGGGCCGCGCCATGACAGGCGCGAACGCCAAACCCACGGCCACGCCGGCGATACCCAGCAACCGCCAGCGGGTCTGCCAGATGCAGATCCAAAGGCCGCCGAACACGATCAAGAGGAAGGCCGATTGCGGAATGGCGGGCACGCGCCCGACCGCACCGGGAATGCCAGCCACGGCCTCGGCCACCCACGTCATCACACCGATCCCCCAGCCCATCGGCCAGAGCGCCAGGACTTCGAGCCCGAACGGCATCAGTACCAGCGTCGCCAGTGCCGCCGGCATCACCAGGACGTTGCATACGGGGATCGCGATCAAATTGGCCAGCACCGCATACTGCTGGCTCTTGTGGAAATGGAAAGCCGCGAACGGAGCGACGGCGAAGCTCGCGATCAGCGTCGTCAGCACGATGCCGCCGAAGAACAACAACCCGGACAACACCTGTCCGCGAGCCGTACCGACGGCCTGACTTCGCTGCCGCGCGCGTATCGCCTCGAACGCCGCCACCAGAGCTACGACCGCCGCGTAGCTCATCTGGAAGCCGACATCGAGCAAGCTGTCCGGCAGCACGATCAGAATGATCATCGCGCTGACCGCGACATTGCGCAGGGCAAGCGCGGGGCGATCCAGCAAAACCGCGAAGAACATGATGGAGATCATGACCCATGCACGTACGGTCGCGAAGGAAGCACCGGAGATCAGAAGATAGCCGAACGCAGCGATGGTCGCCGTCGCCGCCGCAATCTTCTTGACTGGATAGCGCAATGCGATCGCGGGAATTGCAGCCAGCCCAAGCCGCAAGGCCAGGAACACCGCGCCCGCCATGATGGTCATGTGCAGCCCGGAAATAGACAGGATGTGAAACAAACCGCTGTCCCGGTAAGCCCCGTTCGTCGCGGCACTGATGCCACCGCGCTCTCCCGTGATCAGCGCATCCGCAATGGCGCCGCTCTCGCCCGGAAGTCCCTGGCGCACCCGCTGGCTGATCGCCTGCCGTAGCCGCGCGATCACCGCCTCTGCACGCAGCATGAGAGGGGCGCTGCCCAGCGACGGTTCAAGCTCCGGCCGCGCTACCGCATAACCTACGCCACCGAGCCGCTGGAAGAATGCCGCCCGCGCGAAGTCGTAGTCGCCTGGAAGTGCGGGAATGGCGGGCGGGGCAAGGCTCGCGCGCAGGCGGATCGGATCGCCGGGCAACACGCCGGGCAGTGCCACCAGCGTCCTTATCCGCACGCGATAAGGCAGACGTTCCGCCGTCAAGCCTCGAATCGTCGCCACCCTCAGCGTGATCCGCTGCCCACGGCCCGCACGCGGCTCGACGCTTTCGACCCAGCCCTTGACCTCGACGAGATTGAGCGGCCGCTCCAGAACCGGCGCGGTCACCCAGGTGGTCCGCACCTTGGCCGCCGCAAATCCGAGCGTCACCAGCAGCGCTGCCGCCGTCGCAATCACGACCACAGTGCCGCGACGGAAAACAAGCCACAAAGCCAGCGCCACCGGCACCGGCATCAGTACCGCGAGGAAACCAGGTTCGACCGGCAGCGAGAAATAGAGCCCTATCCCCGCGCCATATAGAACCGGCAGCCACAGGAACCAGCGGTCGCGTTCGGCTTCTAGCCGCGCGACGAGGCGGCCTCGCTCAAGCCATCGGATCGCGGCAGCGCGACGCCCCCGCCTCGAATCCGGATTGTCGATGCCCCCATGCTGGAACGTCACCCGCCAGTCGCCCCCTCGGCCTCTCAGCGCTGCCCCATCCCGTCATAGCCCGGGAATGACCCTGAGGTCATCTTCGCCGTTCGACGATCAGACGTGTTCGAGCAGGAGCAGGCCTGTGAGAGCCGCTGGCGCACGAAAGCCGCGGCCGGACGAGGCCAGCACCACCAGGCGATCCCCCATCCGTCTGCAGATGATACCGTCGACCGGCGTACCCGCATCTTCGTTGGACCCCATCGCCAGCAAGCCGCCATCCCTCACTGCGGCGAAGAGATTGCGCACGGCGCGCTTCATCTGGTCGGCATCGAAGTACCCGGGATTGAGCACGTTCATCGCCCTGACGCACCCGGCCGTTTCGCCCGTCCAAGGCTCGAGGATATCCCAAGCTCTGAACGCAACGCGGCGGTCCGCGGCAAGGCGCTCTCGCATGCCGGGTGATAGCAAGTGTATCTCGGACACATCGACATCGGCGCTACCAGTGCGCCAGTCCGCGACCAGTCGCCCCGCGAAACGCTCGGCCGCCGGCCGCAGCATTCGGTTGAGCGGGAACAGATACCGGCTCTCACGGTGGGTGAAGAGGAAGGGGGGAACGATGATCTGCACGATGCTGCCCGAGGCGTCTGCGATCACCCGCCGCTCCGGCGCCCGCCCGCGGCTGAGCCTGACATAGCCGCCATCGAGATCCGTGACCGTGAAGGTAAATCGTCCCTGGCTCATCCGATCGACCGCTGCGATCAACGGCAACGATGTCGTACCGTCGGACACACCCACGTCGAGCCACTGTGCCGCCCGTTCCCCGCCCCCGTGCGGCCCCCACTGCGCCACCAACAGCCCGTCGAAATCCGAGAACCGGTCAGGGTAGGTCCGCTTGAACGCGCCGCGGACGTCGACGATACGCTCGAACAGCGCCGAGCGGAGCACGGGATCGCCAAGCCTGTCGATCTCGTCGATCAGATCGATCGCGATGCGCCGCCGGATACCCGGCCACTTCGCCGGGGCGAACCGGGCGAGCTGCCGCGCGTCGTGAATACCTGTGAGGTAGAGCACGGCGTCATCCCCTGTCTCGCGCAGCCAACGGCGTGACGCCGGCCAGCACTTCGGCAAGACGTTGCCCTGTGGCATCGACGGTATACTGCGGCATGGCGATGGCCAATGATTTTCCGGAACGGACACCCTCGAGTGCCGCGACGAAAGCTGAAGCGCATCCTTCGACGTCGCCGGGCGGAGCGGACCAGAACCCCGCTTCCTCGGTCACCCTCCGGGAAGCCCCGAACGGCGTCAGCGACAGGATCGGCCGGCGCGCACCGATGTAGTCGACGAGTTTGCTCGGCAGGAACACACTGAGCTCGGCCGGTGCATCGACGATCAGCAGCAGATCCGCGGTCTCCATCAGTTCGAGCGACTGGCGATAGCCGACCGGCGGCAACACCTGAACGAGCCCCTCGGGTAAGCCCCGCGCCGCAGCGCTTTCCGCCATATCAGGATCGAGCTTGCCCACAATCTCCACCACGACATCGTCGAGAACCAGCGGATTGTCGTCCAGCATACGACCCAGCGCTTTGAACAATGGCTCGGGCGTTCGCACGCCATAGAAATTTCCCAGATATCTGACGATCAACGGCCGGCCATCACGCGGCCCCGGCACGCGACCTGAATACAGCGCGGGATCGTATCCGTGCGGAATGACGACGGCCTTGTCGCGCCATTCCGCCGGATACTTCGCCATCACGAGATCGACGGTCTCCGGCGTCGTGAACAGCACGCGGTCGCACCCGCCGATCACCTGGCCCTCGTAGCGCCGGTTTATCGCACCGCCGATCCGGCTGTAGCTGACATAGGCGTTGTCCACCCACGGATCGCTCATGTGCGCGAGCCACGACAGCCCCGTGCGGCGCTGCACGTCGCGCGCAGCCAGATGCACCGAATGATACGTCGACCAGGAGAGGATCGCGTCGAAAGGATCGGTGGCATGCAGCCGCTGCGCGAGTGCGCGCGCCTGCCCGTTCAGAAACCGCATCGCATCGGGCAGGTGACCGGCCAGCCCCAGCCGATGCCACGGCAGCTTGAAGCGCGGCGTCAGCCGATGCACCGCAAGGAACCGCCGGGCTGAATATTCCGCCATGCCGGGATCGTTGCCCATGCCCGGATGAAACGCCGCTGCCGCAATCACCTCGACATCCCAGCCCGGAATGTTTCCGGCGTGCTTGGCCGACAGCATCGCCTCGGGCGCCGTCGCCGGGGGAAACGCATACGACATCAGAAGCAGCCGCGGCCGCCGCTCGCGTCTCCGAGATATCGTCAAGCCGATGCCCCCACCGACTCGAGCCAAGCATGAGTCCGCGCGAGTCCTTCCCACAGCGATACGGCCGGCCGATAGCCGAGCTGCCGCTCCGCCTTCGACGTCTCACCGCGACGGGTCAGCACGTGATCCCATCCGCGCCGGGGCTGAAACGTCAAGCCGGCGCGATTGCCCGAGATCTCGTTGATCGCCTCCGCTAGAGCCTTTATCGTCGTCTCCCGGCCACTCGCCAGATTGAACACGTCCGCTGGCGTCGTCGCGCCATCCATCGCCAGGACAAGTCCTGCTACCGTATCGGAGACGAAATTGAAATCGCGTGTCTCCTCGCCCGATCCCGTGATCGGCAGCGGTTCGCCCCCCATCGCCAGCTTCATGAAATTGGGGATCACGTTGCGATACCGCCCGGGATGCTCTCCGGGACCATAGGTGTTGAACAGCCTGACCATCACGGTGTCGAGCTTGTGAAAGTCCGACCAGAACCGGCAGTACTGCTCACCCAGCAACTTCGTGATCGCGTACGGCGTATCCGGCTTGAAATCGATGTCGGTCTCCCGCATCACGGCCTTGTTGCCGTAGACACAGGACGACGAGGTGTAGAGCACCTTCGTCACGGCGGCCCGGCGCGCATGCTCCAGAACCTTCACGACGCCGAGCCCGTTCACGTTCAGATCTCTGTCGGGATGCTCGACCGAGTTCTGATTGGCAAACAGCGCCGCCAGATGGAACACGCGCTCGGGCTTTTCCACAAACGCGTCCTCCAATGACGCGTCGTCCGTCACCGACCCCACGACGAGGCGCGCGCCTACGGGCACGAGGCTCCGATGGCCCGACGAAAGATCATCGAGGATCGTGACGCTGTCCCCGCGCGCGATCAAAGCCGCCGTGAGGTTGCTGCCGATGGCGCCTGCGCCACCCGTAACGAGACAGCGACTCACGTGCGGACCCCTTCCAGCGCTTCCGCGTAGGACGATACGGCCCACGGCGCGAGACCGCTCACGGCATCGAAGAACCCTGGCCAGTCGTAGACTTGCGAAGGATCACCATAGACGTTGAGCAGCAGCGGCCGCCCCGAAGCCATGTAGTTGCGATACATCGCGGCCTGCCGGGCGTATCCCACTTCCCCTCCGTGCTGCCCGAGACACCGGTGTGTCCACGTATCGAGAATCTCGAGTGGCCGCTCGAACGTGCCGGACACGGGAATCTCGGGAATTCCGAACCGCTTCAGGACCGGACCATCGCGCAGCCCCCAGAACGGAACGGTACTCGTCGAATAGGCGTAGCCGAGCTTCTTGAGCTCAGCGTGCAGAAAAGCGAGCTCTTCGGCTTTTTGGAAGCTCCCGAAATGCGGCGGACGAAAACCTTTCGGAGCCCGCCCCGTCACCGCCTCGACGGCCGCATGGCCACGGCAGATGTCCTCGACGATCCAATCCCGCGGCTGCCGATCGTAGAAGAGAAAGCTGTCGTAGACCTTTGTCGCCCGATCGAGCCGCGTGTGCTCGGCCCAACCGTGGTTCATGAACTCCGCGCCGGTCTCGGCGATACGCCGATACACGTCCCGCCCGCGCTCGAGAAGCTCGCCCGGTACGGCGTAGACCGGTTTGATCCCGACACGGCCGAGCTTACCATGTACCTCCTCGGCAACCTCGATATCGAGATCGGTATCGCAGTCGAACGA
>CAMDMH010000005.1 GCA_945901835.1 Devosia equisanguinis
CAGGCCCCGAGCTGCGGCGCGATCTTGATCGAGGCCTCGACGAGACCCTTCACGCTCTCCACCGACTTCATGAACATGTCGCGCTCGGCCGAGTTCAGGTCGATCTCGATGATCCGCTCCACGCCGCCGGCACCGATCACGACGGGCACGCCGAGATAGAGACCCTTAACCCCGTATTCGCCGGCCAGATGAGCAGCGGCCGGCAGGATGCGCTTCTTGTCCTTGAGGAAGCTCTCGGCCATCTGAACGGCCGACGAAGCCGGTGCATAGAACGCCGAACCGGTCTTCAGGTGCGCCACGATCTCGCCGCCGCCCTTGCGCGTGCGGTCGACGATGGCGTCGAGCTTCTCCTGCGTCATCATGCGCATCTTCACGACGTCGGGCAGCGGAATGCCGCCGATCGTCGAGTAGCGCGTCAGCGGCACCATGTCGTCGCCGTGGCCGCCGAGCACGAAGGCCGAAACGTCTTCGACCGAAACCTTCAGCTCTTCGGCGAGGAACATGCGGAAGCGACCCGTGTCGAGCACGCCGGCCATGCCGACCACGTGGCTGCGCGGCAGGCCACAGAACTTCTGCAGCGCCCACACCATCGCGTCGAGCGGATTGGTGATGCAGATCACGAACGCGTTCGGGGCGTATTTCTTGATGCCCGCGCCCACCTGCTCCATCACCTTGAGGTTGATGGTGAGGAGGTCGTCGCGGCTCATGCCGGCCTTGCGCGGCACGCCGGCGGTCACGATGCAAACGTCCGCGCCTTCGATGTCGGCGTACGCATTGGTGCCGCGCAGGTTGCAGTCGAAGCCTTCGACGGCGCCGGACTGCGCGAGGTCGAGCGCCTTGCCCTGCGGCACGCCGTCCACGACGTCGAACAGGACGACGTCGCCCAGCTCCTTGAGGCCGATCAGATGGGCGAGCGTGCCGCCGATCATGCCCGCGCCGATCAGCGCGATCTTGTTGCGTGCCATGGTGGTGTTCTCCTGAGGTGAAGGGCGGCGCGAAAAGGGACTTTCGGCGTCGATGAGCAATGGTGGCGGCTGCTTACCCCTAAACCGCAGCCCCTTCAAGGCGACGGAAGGCGGATGATGAGGTGGGATGCAGTGGCGGCAGGGTGCGATTTCGCCGCTCGTAGGTTGGGTCAAGGGCCGCCTATCGCGGTCCGCGACCCAACACGATCTCGGGTGCGGATGAATTGTTGGGTCGCGCTCCGCTTGACCCAACCTACGGCGCCTCGCCGCTCTCTACCCCCTATTCCCCATGTGCACCGCCAACTGCCGCACCTGCGGGAGCATCGCCTCGCGCACGGCTTCGTCGGGCACGACTTCGGCCAGCGCCGTCTCGAAGCACAACAGCCACGCCACGATCTCCGGCTCTCCGATCGCCGCATGCAGATGCCGCGCCCTGAGCCGCGGATGGCCGTACTTCGACACGTACAGCGGCGGCCCGCCGAGCCAGCCGGAGAGGTATTCGAACAGCTTCTGCTCGCTACCCTCCAGGCTCGGCGGATGAATGGCGCGGGCCGCCTTCGCCTCCGGCAGCGTATCCATCAGCTGATAGAACCGGGCGACCAGCCGCCGCACGCCGTCCTCGCCGCCGATCGCCGCATAGGGCGTTGTGCCGTGTTCTGATGCGCTTTCTGTCATTCGAGATCTCCGTCGCGACGCGTTCGCGACATCTACGGGCGGACGGCCGCCCGTTAAAGTGGGCAAGACGAAGCAACGAAGAAGCAACGAAGATGGGACACGAAAAAGGGGACAGCCACCTTTCGGTGACTGCCCCCTTTTCAACCAAGTATCGCCGCAGCCTCAGCTCAGCGGATAGGCCGCGAGCACCACGCCGTCGGCAGCCTGCTCGATGGCGAGCTGCATCCGCGCCGTGCCCGAAAGTCGCCATGTATAGTAAGCCTGGATCGTCATAGCATCGAGTGGCGGAGTCGTGGCACCTCCGGCCAGGAACTCGCCCAGATGCTGCGGTGGCCGCGCGCGCTCGCCGCGGCAGGTGATCCGGAACACCGGTGCTTCCATCGGTCCGGTCATCACGACCTCGATCTCGCCGCCGCGCGGCAGCGCCGTTACCGCGCTCGCCACCATGTTGAGCAGCAGCTTGACGAGATCCTTCGTCATGTGCCCCGGCGCACCCTTCCAGGTGAGCTTGTGCTTGCCGTTGCCGATGAAGCCGCGGCTGATCTGTTCCGCCGTCGTGAGATCGATCGTCGAGCCCGCGGATCCGGCTGCGCCAAAAGCGAACCGCGCGAACTGGAGCTTGGCGGACGCCTGCTCCGTCACGTTGCGGATCACGTCCATGGCGTAGGTCTTCGCTTCGAGGTTGTTGTCCTCGTCGAGGATCTCGAGGCCGTTGTAGATCGCGCCGACCGGGCCGATCACGTCATGACAGATCTTGCTGGAGATGAGCGCGGCGAGCTCGAGATCGGAAGGCGCTGAATGTGACATTGCTACCCTGGGGCTTGGGACTGGTGTTCTGGGATGATCTTGGCGTGTGAGGATAAGCGGCGGCCGGCCGAAACGCGTCCAACCGTGACTCGGCACCAACACTTGGAACCAACGCTTTGGAACTGCCGGAGGAAGAACTGCCGCACGAACGCAGAACGCGGGGCGGCGCTGAATCAATCGAACAGTTGATACATGCGTCGCCCCACTCTGCAAAGCCGGGCGAAGAGGGGTACTGACTATTCTGTTGACGGACGTTGCACAATGATCGCGCGATGGCTTGCGGCAAGTGGCCCGGCAAGCGGCCCAGCAAGCTACTGGCCATGTTGGCTGACACAGCTCCCGCGTGCCAAGATCGAGTTCAAGATGCAGTCATCGAAACTCTCGAACCGGACGAACGGGAACCATGCCGAAGCTAGATAATGCCCGCCCGGATTACACACGTTTGGTCCACGTTCTCATGCCGGCGCTGCTCGAAGCGGGCGCCTGCCTGCTGCGGTGCCGGGCCGTAGGCGTCGTCTCCGAGGAAAAGGGCGATGGCTCGCCGGTGAGCCGGGCAGACCGCGAGGCCGAGGCGATCGTGCTGGCGGCCCTCGCCCGGACCGAGCCCTCGATTCCCGTGATCGCCGAGGAAGCCGTCGCGGCGGGCCGAATCCCGCCGTTCGACCGGGCGGCGTTTCTGGTCGATGCCCTTGATGGCACGAAAGAATACCTGATGGGCAGCGACGACTTCACGGTCAACATCGCGCTCGTCGAAGACGGCGATCCAACCTTCGGCATGCTTCTCGCGCCAGCGTCGGGCCGGGTGTTCGTCACGCTCGGCGCACAGGAAGCGGCGGGCGGATTGGTACGCCCGGATCAGTTGAGGGCAGAGTTCCGTCCTATCCTGTCACGGATCGAGACGGCCGAGCCTGACCCTCGCGCCTTGCGTGTAATGTCGAGCCGTTCACACCGCTCGCCCGACACCGAACGGTTTCTCGCCCGATTCGCGGTCTCGCGGGACGTCCGCATCGGCTCGTCCCTGAAGTTCGGGCTGATGGCGGCCGGCGAGGCGGACATCTACCCGCGCTTTGGGCCCACCAGCGCCTGGGACATCGCAGCCGGTCACGCGATCCTCGCCGCAGCCGGCGGGACGGTCACGGCACCTGATGGCAAGTCGATGAAATACTTGCGAAAAGAGGAGATGGCCCGCCCGGAGCCCTTCCTCAATTCGTCCTTCATCGCCTGGGGCCGCCCGAGCCTCGTTCTAACGGCCGGTTGATCGGCCCGATCAGCACCGCTCCGTGCACGAATGGCACGGCCACACTTTGGTAACACTTTGCGAACATGGTTGAGCAAAGGTTGCAGCGGCTCGCACCGCGTCGCGGCGAGGCTGTAGCCGGCTGATACCCATCGGTTCGCACATGCTGATCCATTTCCGTCGCAAGCTGCACGCGGGTTCGTCCCGTACTGCCGCAACTGGCCTGCTCGGCACCCTGGCCGCGCTCACGCTGGGCTGCGTTCTCGCCCCCATGGCTTCGGCACAGGACCGGCCGTTCTGGGAACAGAACGAACAGCCCGCCAGCCGTGCCCCCGCGCGTCCTTCACGCCGTGACGATTCGTACCGCCCGCCTGAGACCAACGCTGGCCCTTCTGGCGGCTTCGGCCAGCAGGGCGGTTCCGATGGCCGCCCGTGGGATGGCGACAGTCGCTATTCGAGCCCGCCACCCAATGGCGGCTACTCCAGCGGGCCGCCGAACGATCCGCGCTATTCTCAGCCGCCTCCGGCCTCACGCGACTACGGCGGTGACCCGCGTTACGCACCGCAACCATCTGGCGATCCACGCTACGCTTCCCCGCCGTCGGCTGACCCCCGTTCTCCCGGCCAGCAGCAGGCCGAGACGTGGCGCGATGGCGGCGGTCCCGCGCGTGGCAACGATGCTTATCGCCCCCCGGCCACCGGTGGCTTTGGCGATGACCGGCAAGCCGGCTATCAGGGGGGATACCAAGGCGGTCCTCCAGGTGGCCCTAAAGGCCAGCCCTACCCCGGCAACGACGGCGGATCTGGCTACGGCCAGCCGTATTCTCCCCCACCCGCCGGACCCGGCAGCGATCAGGCCTACGGCGACCAGCGCGGCTATGAAGAGCGCCGCGGCGGCACGTATTCGCAGAACGAGGTCGTCAACACCGGCCACCAATTCTTCGGCTCGATCAGTGAGGGCCTCGCCAAAGCCGTCGAGCGCATCTTCCGCAGCCAGGGCCGCCCCAACGGCTACATCCTCGGCGAAGATGCCGGCGGCGCGTTCGTCGCGGGCCTGCGTTACGGCGAAGGCACGCTTTACACGAAGGATGTCGGCAACCACCGCGTCTACTGGCAAGGCCCGTCGCTCGGTTACGATTTCGGCGGCGAGGGCTCCAAGACCATGGTGCTGGTCTACAACCTGCGCGATCCCGCCGATATGTACGCCCGCTTCGGCGGCGTGCAGGGCGCTGCCTACCTGATCGGCGGTGTCAGCGTTCAGTTCCAGACCCAAGAGCTTGTCACACTCGCAGTGATAAGATCGGGAGTCGGATTGCGGTTGGGTGCCAACGTCGGTTATTTGAAGTATACGCGAACGCCGACTTGGAATCCTTTTTAGCTTTGATGGGGAATGGTCGCGTGACGGGAAGCCCCGTTTCGCGAATCCCGAGGGGCGACTGGGATAGGAATTGCGGCGTAGGCGAACGTAGGCGAGGTTTCGCGCAGATTGCTCGGCGCGCGAGGCTGGATTTCAGACCGCAGGACTTGGCCACTTGTTCACGCTTCAATCCCTGATGCTGGTGGCGCTGGGCATTCTGTTTGCCTCATTGCTCGTCGTTGCCGTGTTGCCGTCGTACCGTTCCCGGGTGCAGCGGCTGACGAGCGATGCGATCCGCCGCTCGATCCCGCTGACCGAAGCCGAGATCCGCGCCGACAAAGATAAGCTGCGCGCTCAGTTTGCGATTCGCGTCCAGAAGCTCGAATCCGAGGGCGAGCAGCAGAAACTCGTCGCCGCGCGCCAGCGCATCGAGATGAACCGGCGCGACGCCCGCATCACCGAACTCCAGGACGAGGCCGAGCGGATCAAGGCCGCGCTCGAGGAGAACTTCAACGCCCGCCGCGTGCTGGAGCACACGGTAACCGATCGCCTGCCCCGCCTCGAACAGCAACTCGAAAGCGCGCGCGATCTGATCAAGGAGCGCGACGAAGAACTGGGCGTGCTCAAGACCGAAACCACCCGCAGCGTCCGCGCCCTCGACGAAGCGATGCAGATGAACGCCCAGCAGCGCGCCGAGCTGGAGCGGACGACGGCCTCGCTGGCGTCCCGCGTGCCGGCCTCGCGCGACACCTTCACCGATCCGAAGTTCGACGGCGAGATCGCGCTGCGCTCCGAGATCGAGGCGTTGCGAGCGAAAACGCGCGAACAGGCGGCCTTGATTCACAAGCTGCATAGTGGGCCCGAAAGCCTGACCTCTGGTTCCGGCGCCAATCCCGATGTCGATCAACTACGCCGCGAATTGACTGCGGCGGAGGCGGCAGTCAAGGTCACGCGCGAAGCCGCTGCAAGCGGCAGCTACGACCGCGCGGCGGCTGAGGCGCAGGCCAAGGCGCTGAACGCTCGGATCGACGAGCAGGCCGGCGAGATCGCACGCCTGAATGCAGGTCTCGCCGTCTATGAAGGCGCCGCCGAAGGCGCGGCGAACCGCCCGGCCGGGCAGGCCAGCCGGTTGGCCTCTAAGGCCAGGATCAGCGCGCTGCAGGCCCAGCTCACACACCAGACCGAGACCATTCAGCGCCTGCGTTCGGAGCTTGCCGCCAGTAACGAGCGCCTCGCACGTCAGGCCGCCCACTACATGGAAGAGATGCGTCGCCTCGGCGCCGGCACCGTGCCGACGTCTATCGACCCACGGCGCGGTCGCGACGCCCCACGCCGGAGCCTCGCCGATCGCATCAGTCAGTCCTCACGGCCAGCGCTCGCTGCTGCAGCGGTGGAAGAGGCGGCGGAAGCGGGCTCGCCATCCTCGTCGCAGCGTGTCGCCGAATACGTCAAGGCGCTGCAGGAGGAACCGGCCCCGGCCGCCCCCGTAGACGCAGCTACCGCAACTGGCAACGCCCTTGCCGCGATTGCGAAAGCAGCTGTTGTCGAATCTCAGTCCGGCGACGAGCCCAAGCGTAAACTGCGGCTGCTCGAACGCATCTCCAGCGCCGGCAAGGCCTGACGCAGTCGGGCGAAATGACGGAGCCGCTGCCCGCCTGAGCCGCTGCATGTCTTGGAAGAGGCTGCTCCTGCAAAACAGAAGCCCTCGTCATGGTCCGCGCAGACGGACCGTCCACGGCTCCTCGACTTTTGACGTACTCAAGTCGGAGCGGAATCCTAGATCAGTATCCGATCATACGTGATCGAATGATCGGACAAAACTGCTCAAGTCTCCTGAATGCAGAGCATCTTTATCCGACCGGCGAATTGCGAAAGCGATTCCGTCCGGTCGGATGATGCTCTACTGGGCGCACCCGCCGATCATCGCCGCGCGACCATTGCGGCAAGCTCCAGCATCATCCGCTCGGCCAGCGTCGATTCGAGTTGGCTCGCCAGCCGCGCATCCTTCGCTGTCCGCGAGATCACTGCGATCGCCCGGTCGAGCCGCGCCGCATCCCAGGCTCGGATCTGCGCTTCGATCACGCCGCGCGTCTTGAAATGCAGCGGCGGCCTCATGCTCCGCGCTGCATCGTCGAACGAGCGGCCCATTTCCAGCGCCGCGCGCAGCCGGTGCAGCCGCTGAAAGTGCCGCAACGTCATCACGATGATGCCTTGCGGACTTTCACCGGACGCCACGGCGCGATCGAGTTCCATGATCGCCTTGCGCCCGTTGCCGCCGCTGACCGCCATCAGCACCGCGTCGATCGCCATCTCGGACGCATCACCGACGATGGCCTCGACGTCCTCGACGTTGATCTTCCCCGTGCCGTGCGCGTAAAGCAGCAGCTTGTCGATCTCCGCCCGCGACAAAGCGCGGTCTGCGCCGAGCCGGCTTGCGAGAAGCTGACGCGCGTCCGGCGCGATCTCCATCTTGGCTGCCGCCATGGCGTCCTTGATGACGGTGTCGAGGTCGCGCGACTCGTCCGGATAACAGGGCACGGCGAGCGCGATGCTCGAACCCTCGAACAGCTTGAGTATGGCGTCCTCGCGCCTCAGGCCGCCGGCCTCGACGACCAGCATTCCGGTCATGACGCCGGGCTCCAGCAGCGGCTTCAATAGTTGGGTGTTGATCTTGCGGGAAGTGCTCGTCCGGATCACCCGCGCGCCACCGAACATCGAGACGGTGCGCAGCTCCGTATGAAGTCGGTCCGCATCACCGTCGAGGTCGCTGTCCTCGATGCGCAGAACCTCGCCTGGCGGTTTGGAGCGTTGGGCGAGGGTGTTGGCGGCCGCTCGCGCACGTTCTGAAACGAGGCCGGCGTCGTCGCCGTAGAAAAGAACGGCCACGATTCGCGGCTCCAGCGCCTTCAAGAAAGAGGCGGCTTGCGCGCCTTTCACGGCAACCATGGCAAGGTCCTCGCGTCGGAAGCCGATCAAGCGGCAGATTCTGGACCGGAGGTTGGGTCGAGCACTGCGAGGCCTAACATGGTTATGACGCATGAACCATTGGGCCGCGGTCCGCAGACGGAGCGGGCCTTGAGCCGGGCCAGGCGGAACGCTCTAGGCGGGCTGGCTGCCGAGGAAACCCGCGAGCCGCGCGCTGAGATCCGTGGCGATCGTCTTTGCTGCACGATCCTGCGCTTCGTCCGCGGCCCTCACGTTGGAGAACACGTTGGTGAATCGCTCGGAATTGGCTCGGCTCTGGCTGTAGCCGGTGACCAGCACCTTCTTGGTCTCGATGTCGATCAGCTGGAAGCGAGCATCGATCTGGTAGATCATGCCGGCCGAAGTGCCATTTAGGAGAACGAGTGTCGTAGTCGTCGTTTCCTTGATTGCGATTTCCATGCGGAATCGCGCCGTCGAAGGCGGACTGCCGTTGTAATCGCCGCCATAAGCCTTGAACAGCAGCTCGTTGCGGATGCGCTGACCGTTACGTCCGGGAATCGGCGTGAACTCGACCTGAGCCATTTTCGCGTTGGCATTGGCGCCGAGCGTGCCGTAGAGCGGCCGGAACCCGCTACCGTCTGCGCAACCTGCCAAGCTGGCCGCCACTCCGAGACCGACCGCACGCAACAGCGAGCGGCGGGAAATCCCGCTGTCACTGGCCCGTGTGCCGGGCCGCTTGCCGGCCGTATTGGACGCCTCAGACGACGACATTAACGATCCTCTGCGGGACGACGATCACCTTTCGGGCCGGCTTGCCTTCCATCGCCCGGATCACCGCCTCCAGCTTCAGCGCTGCAGCTTCGATCTCGGATGTCGTGGCAGTCCTGGATATCGTCAGCTCATCCCTTCGCTTGCCATTTACCTGTACGGCAACGGTGATCGTATCGTCAACGAGCAGAGCCGGATCTGCGTCCGGCCAAGGCTGTTCCGCAGCGAGGGTGTTGTATCCAAGCCTCGCCCAGCAGTCCTCGGCCAGATGCGGCATCATCGGTCCGATCATCTGAGTGAGCAATTCTGCGGCCTCCCGCAGCGCCCACGCCATGCCGGGCTCGCCGGGTTTGGCTACCGCCGATTGCAGCGCCGACGTGAACTCATAGACCTGGGCGACGGCGACGTTGAACCGTAGCGCTTCGATCTGCGCCGCAACCTTGACGAGTGCCTTGTGGCCGGCACGCCGCAACTCCAGCGCCGCGGGCCCGAAGTCGTTGGGCTTGGCCGAGGACTTCGCCGCCGCGACCTCGGCAACCTCGTTGATGATCCGCCACACCCTCTGGATGTGCCGGCCAGCGCCTGTCATGCCGGCGTCGGTCCAGATCACGTCGCGCTCTGGCGGGCTGTCCGAAAGCATGAACCAGCGGGCGCAGTCTGCGCCATGGCTGGAGATGATGTCGTCGGGGTCGACGAGATTGCTCTTGGACTTCGACATCTTTTCGATCGCGCCGATCACGACCGGCGCGCCGCTCTCGGCCTCGAACGCCTTCCGTCCGCCTGCTCCGTCGTCCTCGAAACGCACGTCACCCGGCAGCAGCCACTTGCCCGCCGCCGACTGATAGGTCTCGTGCACGACCATGCCTTGCGTGAACAGACCCGCGAACGGCTCTTTCACGCTGAGATGCCCTGTTTCGACCATCGCCCGCGAGAAGAACCGCGAATAGAGCAGGTGCAGGATCGCGTGCTCGATACCGCCGATATACTGGTCGACGGGAAGCCAATACTTCGCCGCCGCGGCATCGACCGGGATGTTTTCGCGCGGTGAGCAGAACCGGGCGAAGTACCACGAGCTGTCGACGAACGTGTCCATCGTGTCCGTCTCGCGCGTCGCCGGCTTCGAACACTTCGGGCATGCCACATGCTTCCACGTCGGATGCCGGTTGAGCGGATTGCCCGGCATGTCGAACGTCACGTCCTCCGGCAGCTTGACCGGCAGATCGGCTACCGGCACCGGCACGACGCCGCAGCTGTCGCAGTGAATGATCGGGATCGGACAGCCCCAATAGCGCTGCCGGGAGATGCCCCAATCGCGCAGGCGGTACATCACCTGACGTTTGCCTTTACCCAGCTTTTCCAATCGCTTGGCGATCTCGGCCTTCGCGTCTTCGATCGACTTGCCGTCGAGATACTGCGAGTTTGCGAGCCGGCCGGGCCCATCGTAGGCCTCCCCTGCGAGCTCGAACGATGCCGGATCCTGGTCGGCCGGTACGACCACCGGGGTGATCGTCAGCCCGTATTTGGTCGCGAACTCGAAGTCGCGCTGGTCATGCGCCGGACAGCCGAAGATCGCGCCGGTACCGTAGCCCATCAGCACGAAATTCGCGACGAACACCTTGAGCTTGCGGTCCGGGATCAGCGGGTGCGTGGCGACGATCCCCGTGTCGAAGCCCTTCTTTTCGGCTTTCGCGAGATCTTCCTCGGACGTGCCGACCCGCGCGCATTCCTCGATGAAAGCCTGCAGCTTCGGATCGCCCTTCGCCAACTCGAGCGTCAGCGGATGCCCCGGCGAGAGCGCACAGAAGCTGCCGCCGAAGATCGTGTCGGCACGCGTCGTGAACACTTCCAGCTCGGACCAATTAGCCCCCGGTAACGCCGCACCTTCGAGCGCGTAACGCATCGACAGCCCTTCCGAGCGGCCGATCCATTTGCCCTGCATAAGGCGCACCTTTTCCGGCCACCGCTCGAGCGTATCGAGCGCCGATAGAAGTTCGTCCGCATAGCGCGTGATGCGGAAGTACCAGACCGGCATTTCGCGCTGCTCGACCAGAGCGCCGGAGCGCCAGCCGCGGCCGTCGATCACCTGCTCGTTGGCGAGCACCGTCTGGTCGACCGGATCCCAGTTGACCTTGCCGACACCGCGATAAGCCAGGTCCTTCCCCAGCATATCGAGGAAGATCTTCTGTTGCTGGTGATAGTATTCGACGTCGCACGTCGCGATTTCGCGCGACCAGTCGAGCGACAGTCCCATGCTCTTGAGCTGGGCCTTCATCGCCGCGATGTTCTGATAGGTCCAGGCGGCGGGATGCGTTTTGCGCGCCATCGCGGCGTTCTCGGCCGGCATGCCGAAAGCGTCCCAGCCCATTGGATGGAGCACGTTGAAGCCGCGCGTCCGCTTGTATCGCGCGAACACGTCGCCCATCGTGTAGTTGCGCACGTGGCCCATATGGATGCGCCCCGACGGATACGGGAACATCTCCAACACATAGCATTTCGGCCGCGTATCGGTGTTGTAGGCCTTGAAAATACTGGCATTTTCCCATGCCAGCTGCCAGCGCCGCTCGGCCACGGGCGCATTGTATCGTTCGATCGTCTTTTCGGCGGGCTTATCGGTGGACATGAGCGTTTGCGACGTCTTGCTGTAGGATTTTTACGGTTCCAGGCCGCTATTGGGCCCGGATGCGCGGCGCGGTCAAGGCTGGGCGCGAGGCGTGTGTCGGGCTACGCGCAGTGCAGCGTCATGTTCACGACTTGGCAGTTCTTGAACACATGATATTGGACGAGTCGATGCGATGGACATATCGAGACTCATATGTTCATGTATCGAAATATTTTGAACATATTCTGGCGGAAATGTCTACCGCTTGAACACTTGTCTCCTTATATGTGCACGAAATGGCCGTTCGTGAATATATGCGGGGCTCGTCATGCCAAGTCCGGATCTCGAGAAGCCCTACAACGACCTGCCGCGTCTGCCGCCCGCTCGAGACATCGAAACCAAGGCGGTGCTCAAGCGCTGTATCCAGGCGCGTGCAGCGCTGGCGGAACTCCGGCTAGCGGGAAAGCTGCTGCCCGATGCGTCCGTCTTGATCAATACGATCCCGCTTCTGGAAGCCAAGGACAGCACCGAGATCGAGAACATCGTCACGACCAACGATGCCTTGTTTCGTGAAGCGAGCCACGCAACCGACACCGCCGACCCGGCCACGAAGGAAGCTTTGCGCTACCGCGCGGCGCTCTACAGCGGCTTCCAGGGGCTCGAGACGAGGCCGCTTTCGGCACGCACGGCGATCGAGGTGTGCAGCATCGTCAAGGGCGTCGACATGGATTTTCGTAAGCTGCCCGGAACGCAACTCAAGAACAGCTACACCGGCGAGATCATTCATACGCCGCCGGAGGGGGGCGACCAGCTCAGGGAGTTGCTCTCCGACTGGGAGCGATACCTGCACGCGAGCGATGATGTCGACCCTCTGATCCGAATGGCCGTCCTGCATTACCAGTTCGAGGCTATTCACCCTTTCCTCGACGGCAATGGCCGAACGGGGAGAATTCTGAACATCTTGATTCTGGTTCAGGCTGGTCTGCTCGACACGCCCACACTCTACCTCAGCCGCCACATCCTCCGAACACGAGCCGACTACTATCGTCTGCTGCAGATGGTGACGCGCGAAGGTGCCTGGGAGCCTTGGATTCTGTACATGCTGACCGCGGTCGAGACAACCGCTGTATGGACCAATCTGCGGATCCGAGCCATCCGTGATCTGATGGAGCATACGGCTGCCCACATCAAGCAGGCTGCGCCAAGTCTCTACTCGCACGAACTGGTACTGTGCATATTTGCGCAGCCTTACGCACGGATCGGCAATTTGATCGAGCGGGGCATTGCCAAGCGTGTCTCGGCATCGCGATATCTGAAGCAACTTGCGGAGATCGGCGTGCTGGTCGAGCAGAAGGTCGGCCGCGACAAACTGTTCATTCACGCCAAATACATGGATCTCCTCGCGCGCGACGACCATGCATTCGAGCCTTATCCGAAACCGGCCACCACATGACCACGTCCCTCTCCCACCCCCTCGAAGCCGTCCGGACCCGCATCGACGCGGCGGCCCGAGAGGTCGGTCGCGATCCCACCACCGTCACGCTCGTCGCGGTATCCAAGACCTTCGAGCCTCCCGACATCGTACCCGTGCTCGAGGCGGGGCAGCGCGTGTTCGGCGAGAACCGCTCGCAGGAGGCGAAGTCGAAGTGGCCCGCGCTGCGCGAACGCTTCGCCGGCGTGGAGCTGCATCTGATCGGCCCATTGCAGTCCAACAAGGCCCGCGAAGCCGTCGCTCTGTTCGACTGCATCCACACGATCGACCGGCCCAAGATCGCGCGCGCGGTCGCCGAAGAAATGAACCGCCAGCAGCGCCAGCTGAAGCTGTTCATCGAGGTCAACACCGGCGAGGAGGCGCAGAAGGCGGGTGTAACCCCGGCCGAGCTGCCGGCCCTTGTCGCCCTCTGCCGGGACGAGTTGAAGATCGAGATCGCGGGCCTCATGTGCATACCCCCGCACGAGGAGGAGCCGGCTGTGCACTTCGCCCTTCTCGCCAAGCTCGCTCGCGAGCAAGGTCTCAACGCCCTGAGCATGGGCATGAGCGCCGATTTCGAAACCGCCATCCAGTTCGGCGCGACCCATGTCCGCGTCGGCAGCGCCATCTTCGGGGCACGAGGCTGACCAAACGCCGCATTATCGGCCAGCAGTTTCCGGTTCACATTCGTCACATGGTGCTACTATCAGGCACTGGTGTGACGTGGGCGGACGATTTTTGCATGCGCGCGGGGCGGCTGCATTCCCTCGGAGCGCCCCTCGAATTCCCGGGTTCGTCGTATGGCGTTTCGCGACAAGCACCTGATCATCGGCGCGGGCCCCGTGGGCCTCGCGATGGCCAAGGCCGTGAAGCAGCATGGCTTGCCCTACGACCACGTCGATGCAGGGCCCGGCCTCGGCGGAAACTGGCGTCACGGCCTCTATGAGAACGTCCACATCGTATCCTCGAAGCGCTCGACCGCATTCGCCGACTACCCGATGCCGGAACAATACCCGGACTTTCCGAGTGCCTCGCAGTTGCTCGCCTATCTCGAAAGCTATGCCAGCGATCATGGCCTCGATTCCGCGATCGAGACCGGCCGCACGGTGACCGCGGTTCGCCCCCTTGTCGACGACACCTGGCACGTCGAGATCGATGGCGAGGAGCCCCGGCACTACAAAGGCGTCATCGTCTGCAACGGCCATCACCGCGATCCCAAATGGCCGAGCTATCGCGGCCAGGAAACCGCGCCGCTGATCCACGCGCACGATTATAGCGCCCCGTCGGAACTCGCAGGCAAGCGTGTGCTGGTGATCGGCGGTGGCAACTCGGCCTGCGACATCGCCTGGGAAGCCGCTCGCGTCGGCGCATCGAGCGACATGAGCCTGCGTGCCGGCTACTGGTTCCTGCCCAAGACGTTCCTCGGCCGCCCGGTCACGGACTTGCCGATCTGGACCCTGCCGGTAGCGCTGCAACGTCTGATCCTGCGCGGCGTCATTCGCCTGGTTATCGGCGACTACCGTGCCTATGGCTTGCAGCGGCCCAGGTCGAAGCTGTTCGAGCGCCATTCGACCTTCGGCACGGAAGTGTTGGGCTACATCGCCCAGGGCCGCATCGCGCCGCGCCCCGACATCGAGCGCTTCGATGGCAACACGGCGCACTTCCGTGATGGCTCGTCAGGCGAATACGATCTCGTCGTCGCCGCGACCGGCTATCACAACAGCTTCCCTTTTCTGCCCGCCGGCATGATCGAGGTGAAGAACGACGCGGTGCAGATCTACGGCAGCGCGTTTCCATCGAACGTGAAGAACCTTTACATCGTCGGCTCGAACCAGCCGCGCAACGGCTTCGGCAACATCGTCACCCCTGCGGTGGCGCTGTTCGCACGGCTGATCCGCATGCAGGACGAGATCGAGCACCCGATCGGCGCGGTGTTGGAATGGCAGGGCGATCCGCTGCCCGAAACCAACCTGATGGACCCAGGCGCCGCCAAGCGCGAGATCTGGTTGTCGAACCGCATGCTGTGGTTGCTGCGCTTGCAGTCGCGCCGCCTCGTGCATGACCGCCGCTGGCTTGGCCCACCTGCGGAGTTCATTCGAGAAGATGCCCGGCCATCGGACGTTCAGGACGTGGTTCCTGAGAGCCGCGACGTCGCGGCAGCTTGAGCGAATCCGGCCTTTATCAGTGCCGCGCACCCGCTGCCAAATCCGAGATAGTGAGTTCACCCGCGCCAGACAGGTCGCGCAGTATCACTGACCGCTCGTGGCTGTCAGCGGCCAGAAAATGTACGTGCACCTCGGTGGCACCGAGCTTGGCGGCGGTCAGTCGAACTTCAGCGAGGTTCGAGCAGCCGACGCCGTGCTCCAGGCTACCTATGTGCATCACTTCGGCCCGGCCCGAGGCGTGACGGCGCACAAGCATCACATTGGCGTCCGGCAATTCGGGGCATTCGAGCAGCGTATAGACGGTGTGCACGTATCGGCTGCCGGTCGCCCCGCGCCAGAACGTGAAATCGTGGGGCGCCGGCGGGGCCGCGGAAGCCACACGCATCTGCGCAGAAGCGGCCGCTCGCGGATTGAGACGCGCGCGTGCAGAGCTGAAATCGATCACAACCGCGGACATGACACACGACCCCTGACGCGACAAAGCAAACCCGAACCTTGCGCAAGCGTCGCAGATCCCCGGTTCCGAATTGTGACCTTTTCTTCCTTGCTAAATCGTTGAAGCCCAACGCGCGGCGTAACGATTGCCCAACCGCTGCCGCAATACGGCGCCGCGGAACACGCGGGACGACTATCCGTATCAAGGGTGCGGTAGCGCGCGTTGCGTCGGCATGTTCGCTGGTGCAACCAGAAAGATTCCGTTTACCGCAACTCTATGCCGCGAGGCTAAACGCCGGCCAAGTCCACGATCAGATGCCCGCTCTCACCCACGGTCACCCGGTCTCCGGGATGTATGAGGATCGTCGAGTTCGGCTCTTCGACCACGGCCGGTCCCTCGAAGGTGAAGCCGACCGGCAGCGACGGCCTCCACAGGATGCGCGTCGGCACCGGACGCGAGGCGTCGGTGAAGATCACGTCCCGCCGCCGCTCCTCGTTGATACCCTCCGCCGTCCAGGGCGCCGTCAGCCACGTCTCTGCCAGCGTATCGGCGCGCTGCGAGGTCAGCACCAGCCGCATGTTGACGATCTCGAGGCTCTCCTCGATTGCAGCTTGCCCGTAGCGCTTGTCGTGCTCGGCGTGGAACCGCTGCCGCAGCGCATCGAGATCGCCGGTCAGCGCATCCGGACCATCGACTGCGATCTGCAATGCGTGCTCCTGGCCGACGTAACGAAGGTCAGCGAAGAACCGGAACTGCGCATCCGCCTTGGAGATGCCGTCGCGCTGGGCCTCATCCGCGCCGTGATGCGCAAGCTCGTCGAACACCTGTGCCACGACGCCGTGATCGAGCGCCCCGATGCGGCCGACGAGCGTCCGCACGAAATCCTGCCGCCACGACGCCATCAGCATGCCGAGCGCGGAGAAGTTGCCCGGCAGCTTCGGAATGATCACGCGCGGCACGAAGATCTCCCGCGCCAGCGCCAGCGCATGCAGCGGCCCCGCGCCGCCGAACGCGATCATCGTCGTATCCCGCGGATCGACGCCCTTGTTCACCGACACCGCGCGCACCGACAGCGACATCGCCGCATCCGCGATCTGTGCGATGCCGAGCGCGGCTTCCTTCACCGAAAGCCCCAGCGGCTTGGCCACCTTCGCCTCGATCGCACGTTCCGCAGCGGCCATGTCGAGCTGCATCTTGCCGCCGAGGAACCGCCCCGGATTGATCCGCCCGAGCACGAGATCGGCATCCGTCACCACAGGATCCATATTGCCCTTGCCGTAACAGGCTGGCCCCGGATCGGCGCCCGCGCTGCGTGGCCCGACGTGCAGGCCGCCCGCTTCGTCTACCCACGCGATCGAGCCGCCGCCCGCACCCACTTCCACGATGTCGACGACAGGAAGCTGCATCGGCTGTCCGCTGGCGAGATCGCCGATCACGTAGCC
>CAMDMH010000006.1 GCA_945901835.1 Devosia equisanguinis
CGCATCCTCCGGTCCTGCCGCGATGGACCCCGTGACTGGATCTGGGAGCTTGTCGTTGCTGGGCGGCAGCACCAGACCGGGGCGCGCATCCACTTTCACATCGGATAGCTTCTTCTGGTTGGAAGAGCCGGAAAGCCCCATCGCGTCGAACACGCCACCCTGCAACTCGACCCCGTCGAAGCCCGCGCAGCCCCCCGTCAATGCCGCTGCAGCAAGGCAGGTCGATAGCGTGAAGCCTTTGATACATTGGGAAATTCTGAACGTGCGGCTCGACATGGCCTTCAGCCCCAGACCGCGGGAGAACCCCGCCCACCGCCGGAAATCAGGATTCCGGCTGCCCAATTCATCTACGCCGCGAATGCCCGTGGATTAGGGCGCATTTGCGGCCCCTGCCCGACTCGGCAAGAACGAATCGTACAACAGCCCGATCACGCCGGCAACAATCGCGACATCGGCGATGTTGAAGACGTACCAGGAATAGCCGAACGCGTGCAGTAAGTAGAAGTCGGCCACACCGCCGAGCCACAGTCGGTCGATCGCGTTGCCGATGGCGCCGCCGATGATCAGGCCGACACTGAGCGCCATCAGCGATCCTGTGGCTGCGCGCGCCACCCATATTGCCATCGCGACGGACGCCACCACTGCGAATGCCGAGAGGGCCCACGGAGGAACCGTTCCCGCACCGAGATTGTAGCTGATGCCCGTGTTGACCACATAAACGAAGTCGAGGAACGGCGTGACGCGCACTTGCCCTCGGTCCTGAATGCGATAGACGCCCAGCATCCAGAGCTTGTTCGCCTGGTCGACGGCCATCGTCACCAGCGCCGTCGAAAGCGCCAGCCGCGACCAGCGCCCCCACAACCAGTTCGTGTTTTCGGTCTCTAGCATGCCAACCGTGTGTTTCATCGCGCGCGGATCGTCAAGTGGCGCAGGCAAGGAGTTCAAGGGCTCGAGTCATTTAGTTCGACAGTTATAGCGCCGTGCCCGCATCCTGCCCGAGTTGGGCCATCATGCCGCCCCGTTGCAAAGCGAACTTCGCCACCTATTCCTAGGATTCGCTCAGGAATCTCCCAGGAACCGTCCTGGGATCTCCCAGGAATCGATATGCATTCGGCCGCTCGAGCATCGTTGCTCCTGGCCGTCGCCGCCACATCGATGGCGACGGCGTACGCCCCGTCATGGGCGGCGGGCGAGATCACAGCGCAAATCGTGTCGAACGCGCCCCTCGACGGTGCGATCGAAATCGCGCGCGAAGCCTTTGCCAGGCTCCAGCATTGGATCGTGACGGGATATGCGAAGCGACCCGCGGTCATGCTCGGCCTTGGCGGCGTATTCGTCCTGCCACTGCTGGTTTTGCTGGGCTTCATCCTGTATCGCAGTCGATCGCCGCGGGACGACTTTGCCGAAACGGCGATTGCGGGCCCTGGCAGCCTGCTCGCCGCGCGCATCGAGATCGAAGGCGCTGACACGGTCGAGCTGTCGAGCGATCGCAATCTCGTGCAGATCGGCCGCCAGGACGACAACGACATCTGCATCAGGGACGAGACGGTTTCCCGCTACCATGCCGTGATCGAGCGTTCGTGCGAAGGCAGTCTCACGATTATCGACGTCAGTAGCCCCGGCGGCGGCGGACTTCGCATCAACGGTGAGCCTATGGTGCAGGCCGTGCTGGCGGTTGGCGACATGGTCGAATTGGGCAGGGCGCGAATGCGGGTAACGGCCGCGCTTTAGGCGGCCGACGTTATGTCCGGGCAGTGGCAGAAGCAGTTGGCGTGTGTGGTGGACGGTGGTGGTGGCAGGGACGGTCGATCAGGCCGCGCCCTTCAGGAGGAGAGATCGTCATGGGCGATGCGGACAATCGAGGCGGCGTGCAACGCGCCGCGCAAGGCATTTTCGGTTCTTTGAGGGAAGCGCTGGCTGCTGCCGGTCGTGACGAAACGCAAGCGCAGCAGCTGGCTGTGGGGGCCATTCCGCCGCCGCAACCGCTAGCGATGGAGAAGCCACTCATGTTGCGTAGTCCAATCCAGAATGCCGTCCCGAGTGCGGCCGAAGCGGCACGCGAAGCTCGCGGCGGCACACCGAACATTCCGCCGGCAGATGGGCGTGTCGAGATCGATCCGCCGCCGACGACGCGTCTGCTGCGTGGCGCGGTTGCCGGCGGCGGAGAAGCACCGGCACGGACCCAACTCGTCCGCGGCAAGAGCCGGATCACGCGGCAGAGCTTCCATCAGGACCCCGTGGTCGGCTGGCTCGTCATCGTCGGCGGCCCGGGTCTCGGCGCCTATCGCCCGATCTATGAGGGCAACAACACGATCGGCCGGGCTGCCACTCAGCGTATCCCGCTGGACTTCGGCGACGAAGCGATATCCTCGGAAGAGCAGGCCTACATCCGCTATGACGGCGGCGAGCGCGGTTTCCTGTTCGTGCCCAACCTCTCTAAGACCAACGCCGTCGCGGTCAACGAGAAGCGCCCCACCTCCGCGGTCCAGCTCCAGGCGATGGATCTCATCACCATGGGGCGCACCCAGCTCGTGTTCGTACCCTTGTGCGGCCCGGATTTCGATTGGGGCGATATCGGCGAGGGCAAGGCGTGATAGAATTGGTGCCACCATCGGAACGGCCGTACGCGGCGGCTAGAGCAGTATCCGAGCATATGCGATCGCCAAGGGCGATCGATTGCTCGGATAAGACTGCACTAGTCTAATGTATCTAGAGCATCTTTGTCCGACCGGTGAATCGCGAAAGCGATTTCGTCCGGTCGTATGATGCTCTAGACCGGTGGCCGCGCCACACGCTGACGGAGCTCCGCTTGCCGGCATGAAGCACATCTTCACTCCCGCTCTTGCCGCCACCAAGGGCTCGCGCAGCTATCAGGAGGACGCGGCGGCGCTTTGGCCCGGCCCCGCCGCCGAAGCGGAGCCGTTTACGCGTGAGCCCGAGAACGACGGTCTCGTCGTCATTCTGGCCGACGGTATGGGGGGACATGCAGGAGGTGCGCTCGCGAGCCGGACCGTCTGCAAGAGTTTCCTGACGGCTTACGCGCAGGAGGTGGCGCCCATTCGAGACCGCTTGCGGCAGGGCATGACCTCGGCGAACCGTGCAGTAGCCATCGAGGTCGATGCCAACCGTGCCATGAGCGGTATGGGCTCGACGCTGGTCGGCGTCGCGTTCGGCCCGGAAGGTATGGAATGGGTCAGCGTCGGCGACAGCCCACTCTATCTCTGGCGGCGCGGCGAGTTGGCGCTCATCAACGAGGACCATTCGCTCGCCCCGCTGCTCGACGAGTTGGCCCGCAACGGTCGCATCCCGGCAGAGCAGGCGCGAACCGATCACCGCCGTCATATGCTGCGCTCGGCTGTGACTGGCGACGAGATCGAACTTGTCGACCTTGCCGTCAAGCCGCTCGCTTTGCTGCCCGGTGATCATGTCGTGATCGCCAGCGACGGCATACATACGCTCGACGAAACCGAGATCTCTCGAACGATCGCAGCCTATGCGACCGACGGCCCAGCCGCCGTCGCCGCCGCCCTTGTCCGCGCCGTCGACAGCATCCGCGATCCCCATCAGGACAACTTCACCGTCGTCATCGTCCGGGTCGACGAGGTCGCTTGAGCGGCGAATGCGCGTAGGTGAGACATCGAGCGGCGCGAGGAGCTTGCCAACGCCGGCCCGTCGTCCGATCCTCTGGAGCACGCACCTCCCAAGGACCTCCCGCACCGATGCCCCATCCCGACTTTACCCGCGCAGTCGAACTCGTGACGCCCGAGAAGATCCGCGACCTCACCATCGCCCTCGTCGACATTCCGAGCTCGACCGGCCAGGAAGCAGGCGTCGCGAACTTTCTCGCAGCCCACATGGCCGACCTCGGCATGGAGACCGACTTGCCCCAGGTCGATCCGGGCCGCCCGAACGCCGTCGGTCATCTGCGCGGCCGCGGTGACGGCTTCAACCTTCTTTTCACCGGGCACATGGACACGTCCTATTCGGGCGACGAGCCGCACCTCCATGGCAAGGGCTTCCGCCCCAAGGGCGTATTCCGCGACGGCTGGATTTGGGGCCTCGGCGCCAACAACATGAAGAGCGGCCTCGCCTGCGCACTGGTCGCCATCGAAGCGATCGTGCGCTCAGGCATCGAACTCGCAGGAGACATTTCTTTCGGCGCTGTCGTCGGCGAGATAGAGAAGACCGCCATCGAGGAATTCCAGGGCATCGAATATTCCGGGTACGGCGTCGGCACGCGCCACTTGGCGACACACGGCGTCACGGCCGACTTCGCCGTGTTGGCCGAACCGACAGGCATGCGCATTGCGACCGCTAACATGGGTGTCGTGTGGGCGCGCATCACTGTGCAAGGCGTCGTCGCTCATTCCGCGATGAGCAACCGCCCGGGCACGACCAACGCCATCGCGGTGATGCACGAGCTTCAGTCCGACATTGCGTTCTGGGCGCTAGCCTACGAGGCTGGCACGATTTACATGGGCGAACGCCCCAACGTCACGGTTGCCGCGATCCGGGGCGGCGACCCCTGGCGCTTGTCGCGCAATCCCTACGAATGCAGCCTCTACCTCGATATCCGCACGGTGCCCGGCCAGACCGTCGACGGCATCAAGCGCGAGCTGCGCGGCGTGCTTCGCGGTTTCGCGGCCCGCAAGAGCCTGCCAGAGCCGCGCCTGCACATCTACGTCAGCGATCCGCCGAACCTCGTGGATGCGAAGCTCCCCGTCGTCGAAGCGCTAAGCGCCGCACAGCAGTTCGTCACCGGCGAGCGACCGGGAAACGTCATCCGCCGGCCCGGCGCCGACGCCATCCACCTCACGTCCTATGGCATTCCGTGCGTTCCCTTCGGAGCTGGCGGACGTCTGCACCCCGATACCAAGGGCTCGTCCATGCATGCTTTCGGGGAGCACGTCCTGCTCGACGATTGCGTGAAGACGGCGAGGATTTACCTTGCAGTCGCGCTCGATCTCTGCAGCCGCAAGCCGTGAACTACCCGTCGTTCGGAAAACAACACTGGAGCCACTATTCCAAGCCGACAATGCCCGAAGATTCGTCGCGTCATGCGGCGCTCGCCAGCGTACTATCGAAGCCCGACATCCATGGAGGCATACTCATGTCCGTCACGTTCAAGCATCTGGCCTGGGCCGCATGTGCTGCATTCACGCTGACCGCCCCCGCCGGGGCGCAACAATACCCGTCGCGCAATATCACACTCGTCGTGCCATTCGCGCCCGGCGGATTGTCGGACATCCCCGGCAGGCTTCTGGCAGCCGAGCTTCAGACGCGTACCGGCCAGTCGGTCATCGTCGAGAATAAGCCCGGCGCATCCGGCATGACCGGCGCGCAGTCCGTCCTGAAAGCAGAGCCTGATGGCTACACGCTGCTCGTCAACGCCCTCGCCGACGGCCAGAACCTCCATTACATCAACGTGCCCTACAGCGCGATCAACGACTTTTCCTTGATCGGCCTGATTGCCGACGGGCCACCGCTCGCGCTGATCGTCGCCAACAACACCACCTACAAATCGGTCGCCGATATCGTCGCGGACGCCAAGGCCGACCCGAAGAAGGTGAGTTTCGCAAGCTCCGGTCCTGCGACCTCGCCCGCCATCGCCATCACGCAGCTCAATGCGCTCGGCAAGACGCAGATTGCGGACGTGCCATATCGCGGCTCGGGTGCGGCGGCACAGGCCGTCGTCGCCGGCGAGGTGCAGGGCTCGTTCGTGTTCATGGCCAACGCTCGCCAGTTCCACGACGCTAAGTCCGCGCGGGCGGTCGCCGTTGCCCGGCCCACACGTTTCGAGCGCTGGCCCGACCTGCCGACGATGGCCGAGCAGGGCTTCACAGGCTTCGACCACGCAGGATGGGTCGGTCTCGCCGCTCCAGGCAAAACGCCGCCCGCCGTCGTTGCCTACCTCAACAAGCAAGTGAACGACATCATCGCGAGCCCCGGCTACCGCTCGAAGATCGAGGCGCTCGGCATGACATTGCCCGATCCCGCCAAGAACTCGCCCGAGACGTTCAAGGCCTTCATGACCAGCGAAACCGCCAAGCAGGCCGAACTCGCCAAGCTCTCCGGTCACCGGAAATAGCTCATAATCTGCAAGGACGCGTCAACCGCCTTCGTGACGATTGCGCGAACACTCTCGCCAAACCGTCACGATTGCGGCCCGGCCCCGACACAAACTCGCGCTAGCTCTTTTCCCGCAGTTTGGGGAACGTTGTCGTAGCCATTCGCACCACGCGTCCCCCTCCCCTTGATGGGGAGGGGTAAGGGGCGGGGTGACGCCACGAAACCGGCATCCGGTCCCGCCACAACTGTCCCCTTTCCGATATGGAGACGGGCAGCCCGTCGCGATCGAGCCGACCATGCTGACGCTGCTGCGCCTATTCACCAAGCTCTGCGAGATTTGCCTCGCTTGGCCCGCACGCTTGGCGCGTACGACGTTGACGGTGATCGCGCTGCCGCGCCTGGGCCCGCTGCGCTATGTGGTCCACGCCGCCATCGGCTACCTCGTCTTCGCACTGCTTCTCGTTTACGTCGTCGCGCCGATCCGCGGCATCGTCGGAGGTTGGTTCATGGCCGACAAGCTCCGCTACGATGCCGAACGCTGGCTCGCGACCGCGATCTACGACCGGGGTGGCAGCTTCGTCGGCACATTCGATCCGCGCCTCGATAGCGTGCGCGACTTCAACTACACCGACACCGCCATCGAAGTCGGCGACTACACCGCCAACCCAGACCACAAGTCGATCCCGGTGCGCGACGTGCCTGACCACTACTGGCGCTGCCTCGTCTGGCACGAGGACCGCTACTTCGGCACCGCGCTCAATCCTTTCGGCATCGATCTGCTCGGCGTCTTGAAAATCCCCTATTCGAGCGTTCGCCGCACACTGGCGACAGGCCGCCCCGTGCTTGGCGTCGGCGGCTCGACGCTGCCTATGCAGTTCGCCCGCGTGATCCACAACACGCCTCCGCGTCGCGACGAGGGGGCCTTCAAGAAACTGCGCCGCAAGGTTGGTGAATGGTTGCTTGCGCCCGTCATCTTCAATGAGTTGACCAAAGGCGGTGACGACACGCCGTTGCGCCAGTGGGCCGCCAATCACATCTGGCTCGCGCAACGCACCGGCGGCCAGCCGCTGCACGGCGTCGAGGTGACGAGCCGCATCGTGTTCGGCAAGGAAGCCCGCGACCTCACCATCGCCGAGCAATACGTGCTGGCCTCCGCCGTCAACAAGCCGATCATTCTTCTCGAAGGCGATGACAAGTTGAATGCGGTGCGCCTGGATCGCTGGCGATACATCGCCGAAGTCCGCGCGCGGACCTGCGCCGAAAAGCTGATCGACGATCCCGCGACGCAGAGCAAGGTGCTGTTCGAGTTCATCAACCTCGCAGGCGGCCCGCCTGATCCCAAGGTCAAGCCCAAGCTGCAGCAGGCGCTCGATACCTACGCGCCGTCGCTCGCCAAGCGCGCGCAGGCGAACCCGATCATTCGCGCGAATGCGCTGATGCCGTCGGCACGTCTCGGCCTGCGCGAAGAGATGAAGCAGATCTGGGGCTACGGCTGGCGCTCTCATGTCCGCGGCGTGACGGCGACGATCGATACGGGTGAAAATCTGGCATTGCGAGCCAAGCTCAACACGACTCTCGCCGCTATCGATCAGAAATGGAGCGCACGCCTCAAGCCCGGTTACACGCTCGATCCAGCGAAGGCAGTGCCTGGCTCGGGCCTCAAGAGCCCGCAGGTCGTCGTCGCCGCCGCCAACCTCGACGGCGAGATCGTGCGCTATTTCGAGACCTCCGACACCACACCATATTTCGGTTCGGCTTACGCGCGCGATGCGGGCACGAGCCGCTATGATCCCTCGCGCGAGGTCCGCCGGATCGCCTCGACCGGCAAGATCATCGCGGCTATCGGAATCGCCAACGAGCTTCGTGACGGCACCGACGCGTCCTATCAGGACAGCGAATTCGCCGGCCCCGCGCTAGCCGAGACGTGCGCGCGCGGGATGACGCAGGGCAGCCGCCGCGCGCTCGTCGCGTTCGCCTGCTCGCTCAATCGCCCGGTCGAATGGCGCCTAGCGCAGACCGGTCAGACCAAGGTCCGCGCGATCATCGACAAACTGGGCTTCACCATGCCGCCCACGCTCGGAAACGTTACCGACACGCCGCCCTCCACAGCCGCGGCTCGTGGTCTCGTAGCCGGCTCCCCGCAGCGCGTGCATCAGATGTCGAGCGTCGTGCTGGCGGCACTCACGGGACGCGGCAGCAAGACCGTACGCCCGCCGTCATTGGTGAAAGGCTACGACTTCGTCGATCGCGATGAGGCCACGACGTTCGGCCGTGATACGGGCCACGACATCGTGCCCGACAAGCTGATCCGCCGCGATGCACATGGCCTGCTGAAGGCATTCCTCCAGGCGCCGCTTTGCCACACGCATGCCGGCCAGCCCGTCGGAACGCTCAAGGATTTGAGCGCTTGGTGCGCGACGCGGCGAGGCGATCTGCGATTGCACTTCGCCAAGACCGGCACCGATGTGAACGCCGACGCCAGCGCCACCGTCGACACCTGGATCACTGGCGGCCTGCAATTCGCCAACGGCGCGGCCTATTCCTATGTCGTCCTCGTCGGCACCGGCTCCACCGCCGAGCCGTGGGGCCATAACCTCCACGCTGCCCAGGTCGCGACGCCGCTGCTGGAAGCCCTCCTCACCGACCTCTCCGACCATGCCAAGCGCAATCCGGTCCCTTCTGCCGTTCCGCCTCGCCCCGCCGCCACGCCCGCCTCAGCCGCCGATCCGCCGCCCCGCACGAAATCCACCGCCACCGCGCGCATGTCCCCCGCCGATGTTCAGGCCGTCGTCGGACAGTGATAGGATGAGCCGCCTCGTAGGGTGGGCACGTGGCATCGCCTCGCAGCCCGCCGCGGGGATAGGCCCTGAGCGCAACACGCCGATGGAGTGAACTTCCGTGCCGAGACTTTCTATTCCGCTGGCATTGGTCATAGCCACGACGCCGCTTGCCTTCGCCATCGCGCAGGAAACACCTGCCGGCATGACGCGCGCGGTTCCCGACCGGCCGACTCGCGTCTTCATCATGGCGGCGTTCGACGACGCCTGCCGCTCCCTCCCCGCCCCGCCGATCGAGATCACCGAACCACCGAAGAAAGGCACCGTGCAGTTTCGGCCGGGCCAGTCCACGACCGTGCAGGTCACGGCGACCGGCAAGTGCAAGGGCGCTGCCGTGACCGGCACCGGGATCTACTATGCGGCGCGCGCCGACGCTTCGGGTGAAGACCGCTTCACCATTTCGGTTCGGTCGTCGACCGGCGAAATCGCCACCCGTACCTTCCAGATGTTTATCAGTGAGGGCCTCTGACGAACGTCCGCTGCTAACGCTCCGGCGGTACCAGATGATCGCGCGTGCCGAGCGCGGGGAACCACCGTTGCCAGATGAGCGCGATGCCGATCGCTCCGATGCCGCCGAACACCACGGCCGGAACCGCGCCGAAAAAGCCAGCCATCGTGCCGGCCCGGAACTGCCCGATCTCGTTCGAGAACTGCGTGAACAGGCTCGAAACCGCAGCGACCCGGCCGCGCAGTTCGTCTGGCGTTTCCGCCTGCACCAGCGTCATACGCACGACTACGCTCGCCGTATCGGCGGCCCCCAGTATCGCGAGATAGAGGAAGCTCAGCGCGAAGCTGTCCGATAGCCCGAACCCCAGACTGGCGAGACCGAAGATCAAAACCGCGGTGAACATCCGCGGCCCGGCCTGCCGCTCCATGAAGTTGTTTCGGGACAGCAGGAAGCCCATCATCAGTGCGCCCGCGGCCGGCGCCGATCGTAACAGCCCTAAGCCCACCGGTCCGACCTGCAGGATGTCCTTCGCGAAGATCGGCAACAGCGAAACCGCGCCACCGAGCACCACGACGAACAGGTCGAGCGTCAGTGCGCCGAGGATGACGGGCTTGCCCCACATGAAACGGAAGCCCGCGAACAGATGCTCGAGCGTCGGCGCCCGCGTTGTTTCTTGCGCTGGCATGCTGCGATAGCGGATCATGTAGTTCGCCAGCGCCCCGACCGCATAGAACGCAAGCGCAGCAGCGAACGCGAGATTGGGTGACACCGCGTAGAGCAGCCCTCCCACCGCAGGGCCTGAAATGTTCGCAGCCTGGGATACGGCAGTCGACAGCGCGATCGCCTGCGGAAAATGCTCGCGCGGCACTAGGTTGGGCAAAATCGCAGAGTTCGCCGGCAGATAGAACGCACGCCCCGCACCTTGCAGAACGACCGTGAGATAGAGCGGCAGCATGCTGGCGATGCCGCTCGCCAAATGCGCGACCTGGCCGAACGCAGACAGCGCCATCAAGGCGCAGCAACCCGCCAACACAATGCGGCGGTCGTAGCGGTCCGACACGTATCCCGTGACCAGCATCAGGGCGATCGCCGGAAAGAACGCAGCGAGGCCGACGACGCCCAACGCCACTGCCGAGCCCGTGAAATCGTAGACGAACCAGCCGATGGCGACGCTCTGGATCTGCGTCGCGAGCGTCACCGTGAACCGCGACATAGCGTTGAGCACGAAATCGCTGTGCTCGCGCCAACGGAAAGCTGGCGAGACTTCAGTTGCCGTCGTCGCGCCTTCATCCGGCATGTGCGCAACCGTCGGCATTCATGCCTTGGTCTCTTCGCGCGGGCTTCCAGGCTCCGGCTCGATCAGGTGCTCGCGCGCGGCCAGTCCAGGGAACAGCCGCGGCCAGATCAACGCAAGGCTCGCAGCCATCAGTCCGCCGATGAACACGGCAGGCCCCGCGCCGATGAGACCGGCCATCGCGCCTGCGCGGAATTGACTGAGTTCGGACGCCGACGAGATGAACAGCCAATTGACCGCAGCCACCCGTCCGCGCAGGTCGTCCGGCGTTTCCGCCTGGACCATCGGGTGCCGGATCACGACGCTGATCATGTCGGACGCGCCGACGACGATCAGCAGCAGCAGTGACAGCGGGAAACTCGTCGACAGGCCGAACAGCCCGGTGGCGATTCCATAGATGCCGATCGTCGCGAACAGCTTCCGACCCGTGCCATGCGCGACGAAATCGTTGTTCGGCAGCCACAACGCCATCAGAACCGCGCCGAGTGCAGGCGCCGCACGCAATAGGCCAAGGCCGAGTGGCCCCACTTCCAGAATGTCCTTGGCGAAAATCGGCAGCAGCACGACCACGCCGCCGAGCATCACCACGGCTGCGTCCAGCGCTACCGCGCCGAAGATCACCGGTTTGCGCCATGCGAAATCGAAGCCTGCCATCAGGCTCTTGATCGACAGCGGCATCTTGCCGGCAGTCGGCGCCGAACGATGCCGCAACGCGAGCGAGGCGAGCGCCGAGATGGCATAGAGCGCGGAGGCGACGGCCAATGGCAACTTCGGATCGATCGCATAGAGAATGCCGCCGAGAGCAGGTCCCAGAATCTGCGCGCTCTGGAACACGCTCGAGGACAACGCTATCGCGCTCTGCAGTTGCTCTTGGGGAACCAGCGCCGGAACGATCGCCTGCGCCGCCGGATTATGGAACGCCCGGCTCGCCGATACCGCCATGACGACGAGATAGATCGGCCATACGATACTGCCGCCCGAAGTCACGAGCCACAGCAGGACGAGGCCGGTGGCTGTCAAGACGAGATCGGAGCCGAACAGCACGAGCCGTCGGTCGATCCGGTCCGCGACATAGCCCGTGACCAGCACCAGCGTCAGTGCGGGGATCAGCCCGGCAAGACCGAGATAGGCAAGCGCGAAGGCGCTACTGGTGACATCGTAGATGTACCAGCCGATGGCGACCGTCGCGACGTGGATGGCGAGTGTGACCGCGAACCGGGCGCCGCAGACGAGTGCAAAATCTCGGTTGTGAAGCGTAGCCCAGCGGCTCGTCGAGATCATGCTCCGACTGCCTCCGGCATGCACCTGCGGCTACCGGATGGCCTGACCGCGCTGTGACGCGAAGATGCGGAAATGTGCGCAGGGGAGGGCATCCGGTTTCTATGCACGCACGCGCGCCGCCGCGCAAGATGAAGGGCCGGACCTCGGCGGTTCCGGCCCCTTGCAGCTTTCGACGGGGTCAGACCCTGGGAGGCTGACCCCGATTCAGCAGGTCAAGACACATCACGCCGACGACAGCGCCTGCCGCACCCGCTCCGGCGTGCACGGCGCGCGCCTGATGCGAACGCCGGTGGCGTCGAACACGGCGTTCGCGACCGCACCGGCAACGGGCCGGATCGACGGCTCGCCCGCGCCGGTCGGCGGCTGATCGGGATAGTCGAGCAGCACCGACTCGATCGACTCCGGCATGTCCATGATGTCGATGATCGGATACGTGTTCCAGTCGACGCTGGTCACGTTGTTGTTGTCGAACTTGACCTCTTCCAACGTGGCGCGGCTGAGACCCTGGACGATGTTGCCCTCGATGCACTCGCGCAGATCCCGCGGCGCAATGATCTGGCCGCAGTCGTGCGCAACCGTGAACTTGCGGCCCCAGACGCGGCCGGTCTTGCGGTTTACCTCGACCTCAGCGACGACAGCCACGCGGCTGCCGTTGCGCTGTGCGTATGCGAAGCCGCGGCCCTTGAGGATGTCGCCGGACTGGTCCTTGTTGGGACCGACCCGCGGCTTCCAGCCCGACTTCTCCATCGCCGCCTTGATCACGGCGAGGTCGCGCGGATGCTTGGCCGTCTTGAGCCGGAACTCGATCGGATCCATCCCGATCGCAAGCGCCACCTCGTCGATGAAGGATTCACCGGCGAACTGCAGCTCCGGACCGTTCGGATCGCGCAAATGCGCACCGCGCAATGGCGATGCACGATCGACGAAAGGCGCGATCACCTCCCAGCCCACCGCCATGTTCGGGAACGCGTACGAGTTGGCCGGGACGTTGAACGCCAGCGTGGGCTTCAGAGGATGGCCGAGGTTGTGGCCGGCGAGGCAGTCGTGCGTCTGGCTCTCGTTCGACGACACCTCGAGCCGCGAGAAGCCTTTCGCGATGAACTCGAAGCCGACGACGTTGTTGTTGGCGTCGATTGCGGCGCGTGCACGGATCACTGACGCGGGCCCTTTGGGATCCCACTGCGTACCCTCGGCGCGGGAATACTGTAGGCGAACGGGTTTGCCGACCGCCTGAGCGAGCACGGCGCAATCCTGCGCGCAGTCGCCCGCATCGTTACGGCCGTAGCAGCCCGCCCCGATCAGCCATATGCCGTCCACGTCCTCCTGTTTGAACCCGAGGATCTTCGCCACGCCGTCGCGCGCGAAGTGCGGCTTCTGACCGCCGGTCCATAGCGTCGCCTTGTTGCCCTTGATCTCCACGACCGCTGTCGCCGGGGCCATCGAGGCGTGGCTCTGGAATGGCCACTCGTACTCGGCAGAAACGACCTTGGCCGCGCCCTCGAAAGCCTTCGCTATCTCGCCGTTTTTTTTCTCCGTTTCCGCCTTCAGCACGGGGGCCTTGCGGATATGGCTGTACAGATCGCCGTAGTTCGGGAACGGCTTGGGCACTTCCGACCACACGACTTTGAGCGCATCTGCGGCCTTGATCGCGCCCCACTCGGTGTTGGCGACGACGCCGAGGAAGCTCGGCGGCTTGAACACGACCTGCGCGCCGGCGATGTGCTTGATCGAGGCATCGTCGACCTTGACCGGCACCGAGCCGACGACCTTCGGCCGGATCATGCGGCCATGCACCATGCCCGGCACTTTCTGGTCCTGGATGTGCTTCTCGGTCGAGAACACCTTCGGCGCGATGTCATCGCGCGGGAAGTCCTTGCCGATCAGCTTGTAGTCCTTGGACGACTTCGGCTGGGCCTTGCCGACCGCCTTCAGCGGGTTTCCCCACTGCTTGTTCCACTCGAGCTTGTGATTGAAGTACTTGCCCCCGATCAGCTCCTTGTAGGAGGTCTTCTTGCTCGCATCGGCCTTCGCCGAGATCACGCCATCGGTGATGACGAGATCGCCCGCCGGCACGCCGAGCTTGGTCGCAGCAGCTTCGACGAGGACGCGCCGCGCTTCCGCTGCGGCCATCCGCATCTGCACGCCGCCGAGCTGCAGGCCCGTAGAGCCAGATGCGCCACCCTGATTCACGGATGTGCGCGTGTCGCCCATGTAGACCGTCACGTCCTTGAACGCGACGTCGAGCTCTTCGCCGACCATCTGTGCGACGGCGGTGTGCAGACCGTGGCCCATGTCCATCTTGCCGAAGAACACGCTGACGCGCCCGTCCGCGCCGATGGCGAGATAGCTGTCGAGCTGTTCGGGATGCAGCGGCGGCTTCGTGCCCTGCGCCAGCGCCTTGCCCGTCGCCCTGACGAAATCGAGACCGACTGCCCCGCCGATCGTGACGACGAGTGCGCCGGCGCCGGCTCCCTTGAGCAGGTTGCGGCGAGCAATATTGATACGTTCGTGCTTACCCATGGTGTGTCCCTCCCTCAGCGCATCATCGAAGCGGCGGTCTTCACCGCGCGCAGAATGCCCATGTGCGTCGCGCAGCGGCACTTGATGCCGGTCAACGCTTCCTTGATCTGGGCGTCACTGGGGTTCTTGTTCTTCTCGAGCAGCTCGGCCGCGGTCATGATCCAGCCGTTGATGCACTGGCCGCACTGCGGCACCTGCTCCTTGATGTAGGCGGTCTGCAGCGGATGCGGCTTTTCCGGGGTGCCGAGGCCTTCGAGGGTCTTGATCTTGCCGTTCACGCCAGAGAGCGGAAGCTGGCACGAGCGCACTGCGGCTCCGTCGATCTGCACGGTGCACGCGCCGCACTGGGCGAGGCCGCAGCCGAACTTCGGATTGGACATGCCGAGATCGTTCCGCAGCGCATACAGCAGCGGCATCTCTTCGTCGGCAGTGACCGTCTGGTCCTTGCCGTTCACGTTGAGCTTGAACTGTTTCACAGTCATGTTGTGGTATCCTCCTCGGCAGATCAGCCGGACGGCATTGATTGCCCCTCGGCATGGGAATTTTGTGGCGGGCCTCCGCGAGAACGGCAGAGCGCGGCCAGCCGGTGTCTCGAGCCGCGCGAGTCTCAGCACACCGGCGACCGGGCGTCCAGCTTCCTTGCCGGCCGAAACCGAAGATTTGAAGCGGTCAGCATTGTGCGCTGCGATATCGACGCAACGTGGTCGAAGCTGGAGGTGCATGCGTCAGCGTTCTGGTCGGTCAGCTTTCTGGTCTGTACCGACCGTCGCAAGCATGGCAGGCTACCGTTGAGGCTGACCCCAAGCAGAACAATGCGTCCACTGACTATTGTGTTGGGTACTTCGTCCGCTTCTGATCATCGCGACCGTGGCCGCCACTGATGACCATGTGACCGGCGCGGCGGTCGACGACACAGCGGAGTGCCCGCTGAGCAACACAGCCTCAACGTCTTCCCGGCACCGGCTCGAACCAGCCGTCCTCGAACATCGCCTGCCGCAGCCAGAACGTGTCCGCGTGATCGGCATGAGCGATCCAGGCACTGATGCGTGCCTCGACGTCGGCCGTGGTCGCGGCACCGGCGCGCCAAGCGTCGCGCAGTCCACGGAGCCGATTGCGAAAGCGCGCCACGCCGTCCTCGGGCAACCGCCGCTGACCGCGACCGCCCTTGTCGCCGCCATACCTGCGCAGACCGGCGTGCAATTCGAATCCGAGGAAGGCAGTCGGCTCGCAGGTCGGCAGGATAACGGTCTTGCGCGGGTGCAGCTTCAGCCGCCGGCCTTCAAGATACCGCTCGATCCGACCACGCCATTCGCCCAGCACGCCCGGATCGTCATGGAAGAGCGCGAAGTCGTCGACGTACCTCACGTATGGAGCGCCCAGCTTCTCGCTCACCCAGTGGTCGAAGCGGTCGAGATACAGGTTGGCGAAGAACTGGCTGGTGAGGTTGCCGATCGGCAGGCCGCGGCGTCGGTGGTAGGGCTCGAACAGATCGTCGCCGTGGAAATGCAGTTCGACGTTCTCCTGCGCGTTCGAGGCGTCGACGATGTTGTCCATCAGCGCCAGCGTCTGCTCGCAGGCGATGCGGCGGCGGACCAAGCTCTTCAGGATGGGGTGATCGATCGAGGGGAAGTAGCGGAAGATGTCGGCGCGCAGCACGTGGGAGTGGTTGTCGCGGTGACGCTCGTAGACGCGGATCGCGGCGTGGGTGCCCTTGCCCGTTCGATTGGCGAAGGTGTTGCTGATGAAGCCGGCCTCGAAGATCGGGCAGATCACGGCGCACAGCGCATGATGCACCACGCGGTCACGGAACGGCGCGGCGGAAACGAGGCGCTCCTTCGGCTCGCGAACGACGATCTCGACATAGCGGCCTGGGCGATAGCTGCCGTAGCGCACCTCGCGCTCCAGGCGTAGCAACTCGCGTTCGAGGTTGGCGAAGAATGAGGTGGCGCCCGGCTTCTTGCGCTTGCCCTTCACGGCTTCCCTGGCCGCTGTCCGCAATGCGGCGAAGCTGGCGATCCGGTCGAACAGGCCGTCAGGCTT
>CAMDMH010000007.1 GCA_945901835.1 Devosia equisanguinis
GTGGTTCATCAGCGGCGTGAAGCTGCCGAGCGTCTCCTTGCGGCCGATCGCCTTGTCGAGGTAGCCCGCGTGCATGCTGGGGACGTTCAGGTAGCCGAGGACGCAGCCGTCGGGCTTGGCCGCGGCGAGCCCGCCCCAGCCGACCCAGCCGCCGCCGCCGGCGCGGTTCTCGACCGTCACGGGTTTGCCGAGAGCGGCTTCGAGGTCCCTGGCGAGCAGGCGTGCGGTGATGTCCGTGCCGCCGCCTGCGCCGTAAGGCACGATCAGGGTTACGTTGCGGTCGGGATATGGCGCCTGTGCCGCGGCGGGAAGGGCGAGCGCCAGGGCGGCGCCAGTAATACCGGCGCGGAACAATCTGTAAATTCTGTCGACCTGCATATCGTTCTCCCACCCGCGCCGGTTCCCGCCGGCATTTCACGAGCGCACAGAATACCCGGGAATAGATCGAACGCGAGCGCTTTCGCGCTACTTCATCGAAAGCGCTTCGTCGGCCGCACGCAGGCCCTGATCGATCGCGCCGTCGGCGTAGGCGTAGGCGCCGGCATCGGAGTTGGCGATGGTGATCCGGCCGAAGGGGCGGCGGGCGGTTTCGGCCGGCGTGGTGCGGCCTTCGAACCAGAAGTCGTCGTAGAGGGAATTGTACTGACAGCTGTAGCCGTGCGGCCAACGGTTCACCGTGATGCCGAGAATGTCGCGTCCTGCATCGAAGCCGCCCCCGCCGAGCAGGCGATCGAGTTCGCGGCGAATGCTGGCCTCGATCGTCTCGAATGGTGTCGCCAGCAATTCCTGGCGACCTGCACGATGCTGGTCGCGCGCGGAGAGGCCCGGCTTGCACGCGGCCTTGGTCAGCCGCAGGACGATCGGCTGATCGGTCGTGCGCGGGAAGCGGTAGGCGCCCATGCTGACGGGGAAGTCCAGCGCGATGCTCGTGTGCCAGAAGGACGGCGCGATGATGCGGCTCAGGCCGAGGCGCTCGAACGCCGTCCAATTGCGGATGAGGACATTGGTGTAAACCACCGGCACCTTGATGCCGCAGGCCATTGCCTCGCGCTGCGCCTGGGGAAGCTCGGGGCAGAGATAGGGAATGACGTTGTGCCAGCAGGCGAGGATCACGCGCCGGGCCGTGATCGTCTTCATTCGGTTGCCCTGCCGATAGGTGACTTCGACGCGCCGCGCGTCGCGATGGCGCACGCGCACCACGGGCGACGAGAGGCGGATGCGGACCGCCGAATCCGGGCAGTCGAGCTGTCGATATCTGGCGCGTGCGGTTATCAAGCTGGCGAGGCCGCGGCCGGGGATGGCGTCGGGAACGAGGCTGCGCACCAGCAGCCGCGCCAGCGTCGCGTTGCCGTCGGGGAAATGGAAGAAGTAGTCGCTGGCCTCGTCGGAACGGATGCTGTCGAGGTTCTGGCCGGGGCCGGACTTGGCCGTGAGCCCGAGACCCTGCAGGCCGGGCAGGCCGAGCCCGGCGGCGTCCTGGGCCGGCACGGCATCGATGCCGACGCCATAGTAGCCGTGCGGTCGCGTCTGCAGCAGGGCAGCGACCACGGGGTCCACCTGCCATGCATCCAAGAGGAAGCGCAGATAGCTCTGGCGTGCGAGCTTGTCGCGCTTGGCCGCTTCGGTTTCGTTCGGGTAGGGATCGAAGCGTTCGGTGGTCAGCCGCTTCAAGTCGCGCCGGGCCGTTTCGGAAAGCGGGGCGCTGGCGACAAAGGTGTCGTCGAACTCCGGCCGGCCCTGGTGGGATAGCAGCTTGTCCGAGCCAAACGTATTGCTGTCGAAATAGAAGCCCTGGCGCAGCCCCTTCGAGCGGTAGATCGACCAGTCGAGATAACGCTCGGAGTCTGCGACGCGGACGCCGAGTTCAGCGATCAGGGCCTTGGCGCGTCTGCTGTAGGGCGCGGGGCTGCTGATCGACTGGCTGCCGCCATACCCGAGCCGATGCGTGCCGCCAGCTTCGAACTCGTTGCGTTTGGCGTGGCCGCCGAAGTCGTCGTGATTGTCGAGCAGCAGGATGGAGGCGCCGGGCCGCGCCTTCGCGAAGTGGTGGGCAGCCGCGAGGCCGCTGATCCCTGCGCCGACGACGACGAGGCTATAGGTCTCGCCGGTGTCGGCGGGGGCTGGAGCGTCGGTCCAGAAAGCGGGATCGCGGAGGTCGTGGAGCGTCTCATAGGAGCCCTCGTGAGCGCCGCGCAGGCCGGTCAGCGCGGGCGGATAGGGCGAGGGCGATGCCGGGGCGGCCGATGCGGGAGACGTGCGGCCGGCCAACAGCGCCGAACCGGCGATGGCGACGCCGTCCAGGAAGTCGCGTCGCGTAATCGCTCGGTCGAGGCCCTTGTTCCGGGACGATGCAGGCATTTGCGTCCTTCAGGACTATGAAAGCAAGGCGAGGAAACCAAGGCGAGGCAGTTCGGCTCGATCCGCTCGACGGTATTAGCCACGCCCTTCGCAGGCTAGCAAAGAACCCCAGCCAGGATAACACCCAGGAAAGCAATCCATAAAACCACCCTTGCGCGGTCGCGTCCCCATTGCGCTTACCCGATTTCGCTTGAACCGGTAGGCCGGGGTGTCGATATAGCGGCCAGGATCAACTGGACCTCAGCCAAGGGCACGACACCATGAGCCAATACGACACGCTCTCACTGTTCATCGACGGGAAGATGACAAACGGGGACAGCGGCGCCAGCTCCGACGTCATCAATCCGTCCACCGACGTCGTCCTCGGCCGGGTCCCGCACGCCAAGAAGCCGGAACTCGACCGGGCGCTCGCCTCTGCGGACAAGGGGTTCCAGGCGTGGCGCAAGGTCAACTCGTTCGAGCGCGCGAAGGTGCTGCGCAAGGCCGCCGACCTGATGCGCGCGCGCGTCGACGACATCGCCCGCGTGCTGACGCTCGAACAGGGCAAGCCGTTCGTCGAGTCGAAGATCGAAATCCTGGCCGGCGCCGACATCACCGACTGGTTCGCCGACGAGGGCCGCCGCGCCTATGGCCGCATCATCCCTGCGCGCGCCGACGGCGTCCGCAACATGGTGATCATGGAGCCGGTGGGCGTCGTCGCCGGCTTTAGCCCATGGAACTTCCCCGTCACGCAGGCCGTTCGCAAGATCGCGGCGGCGCTGGCTGCGGGGTGCTCGATCATCGTGAAGTGCCCGGAGGAAACGCCCGGCTCGCCGCTCGGCATCATCCGCTGCTTCCACGACGCGGGCCTGCCCGATGGTGCGCTGAACCTCGTCTATGGCGTGCCGGCTGAAATATCCGAGTACCTGATCCCGTCGCCGATCGTGCGCAAGGTGTCGTTCACGGGCTCCGTGCCGGTCGGCAAGCATCTGGCGTCGCTCGCGGCCCAGCACATGAAGCGGACGACGATGGAACTCGGCGGACACGCGCCCGTGCTCGTCTTCAACGATGTCGATGTCGATGCCGTCGCCAAGATGATGGTTGCGACCAAGACCCGCAACGCCGGCCAGGTCTGCGTGTCGCCGACGCGGTTCTTCCTGCAGGACAAGATCTACGACAAGTTCGTAGCGGAGTTCACCTCGGGCATGAAGGCGACCAAGGTCGGCGATGGCATGGATGCCGATACGCGGATGGGCCCGCTCGCCAATCCGCGCCGCATCAATGCGATGCAGACGCTGATCCAGGACGCGCAGGAGAAGGGCGGAAAGGTCCAGACCGGCGGCAAGCGGATCGGCAACCAGGGCAACTTCTTCGAGCCGACCGTGCTGACCGACGTGCCGGACACCGCACGCATCATGAACGAGGAGCCTTTCGGTCCCGTCGCCGTGATGTGCCGCTTCAAGGAGACCGACGAGGTTCTCGAGAAGGCGAACCGGCTGCCCTACGGCCTCGCCAGCTACGCGTTCACGAAGGACGGCAAGACGGCGACGAAGGTGGCCGACGCGCTGGACTCCGGCATGGTGACCATCAACCACTTCGGTCTGGCGCTGCCGGAAGTGCCTTTCGGCGGCGTGAAGGACTCGGGCTACGGCCACGAGGGCGGCCTCGAGGGGCTCACCGTCTACATGACGGCGAAGTTCGTCAGCCAGATGGGTTGACGTCAAGGACAGGAGTTGGTGCGGTAGGCTCAGCTGCCGCACCGATTATGCGAGGGCGCGTGCGATACGCTTCGCTACCGCACCCTCCCGCCTACGTGCGCTTCATACCACGACGCCCGCGCCGACGTTGGCGGCGGGCGGCGCGACGGTTGAAGTTGGCGCCGAAGCTGCGGCTGCCCCGGCCTTGGGCTTCGACTGGCGTCGGCGCGGTAGCGACTGCGGTGACGGCGGAGCCTGCAAGGAGTGCCGTCAGCAGAGAATAGGTGAAACTTCTTCTGTTCATGACTGCCTCCATCGATAAATCCGACCACGTCGTTTCGGATGATTGCACGAGTGTAGGGGCATTGCAAACGAAGGGCTTCGCGACAATTCGCGTTCCGGCCCACGCGTGTGGTGCGTTGCTTGGGCTGAGGCGCGTAAGCGCGCGAGGTCTACTTCGCCTCGCTTCACTTAGCTTCGATTCCGGCGGCCTTGGCGATGGCCTGGTTTCGGGTGATCTCGTTCTTTATGAACGTACCGAACTGGGCCGGCGACAGGGGGTCCATGACTTCCCCGCCGATCTTGGCCATCTGCTCGACGAAGGCCTTGTCCTGCATGATCTTGACCGTCGTGGCGTGCAGCTTGTCGACGATGTCGCGCGGCGTCTGCCGGGGAACGATGAGCCCGACCCAGAAGTCGAAGTCGCTGTCCTTGAAGCCGGCCTGCTCGGTCGTGGGCACATCGGGCAGGTCGCTCAGGCGTTTGCGGCTGGTGGCGGCGAGGGCGTCGATCTTCTTGTCGCGGATCAGTTCCTGGGCAGCGGTAGCGGGCGTGAAGAAGAAGTCCATGCGGCCTGCGAGGATCTCGGTGTTAGCTTCGTTGGTGCCGCGGAATGAGACCATCTGGGCCTTGAAGCCGGCGGCGAGGGCGAGGCGCTCGGCAGCGAAATGCGCGGCGGCGCCGTAGCCGATGACGGCGTAATTGAGAGTTCCGGGCGCGGCCTTGGCCCTGGCGACGAGGTCGCGAAGATCCTTGAAGCGCCCTGCCGGCGTGACGACAACGAGGGGTGTGTTGACGACCGGCGTGACGCCGGCGAGGTCACGGCCGATCTCGTAGGGCAGCTTGGCCATCGTCACCGGCGTGGTCGTCATGGCTGCCGTGGCGAACAGGATCGTGTAGCCGTCGGGGGATGACGAGGCGGCGGCGGCGATGCCCGTCGTGGTGCCGGCACCGGGGCGGTTTTCGACGACGAACGGCTGGCCGAGTGCTTCTTGTAAGCGCTGCGAGACGGCGCGGCCGACGATGTCGACCCCGCTGCCGGGCGTGTTGGGGACGATGACCTTCACGGATTTCGCCGGGTAAGATTGTGCTGCTGCGATATGTCCGAGAGAACAGGCTGCGGCAGCGGCGAGCACACAGGATGCAAGCAGTCTCGACATTGCGTTTCCTCCAACTTCGGTTCGGTCTCTTATCGTCGGTGACAGCTTATACCCTTAATCGAAATTTCCGACCCGCAGTGCGGCTCTGAATTTTCGATACGGCGCTCGCGCCGGACCGCGTTCGCGGCCTCATCAAGCGGACAAGGCATAGAGTCTATTCTTCCGCTCGACGGTATCAGAACTGGACCGCCGGCAGAGGTTTGCGGCCGAGGATCATGTCGGCGGCTTTTTCCGCGATCATGATGACGGGGGCGTTGGTGGCGCCGCCGATCAGGTCGGGCATCACGGAAGCGTCGACCACGCGCAGGCCCGCGAGGCCGTGCACGCGCAGTTCGCCATCGACGACGGCGAGGGGATCGGAGGCCGGCCCCATCTTCGCGGTGCCGACGGGATGGTGCACGGTGATCATGGTCTGGCGCACGTGGGCCTTGAGTTCCTCGTCCGAAACTTTGCCCGCGCCGGGCACGACTTCCGCGCCGGCGACGTCAGCCATCTCCGATTGCGCGACGAGATCGCGGGCCATCCGCAATCCCGTCAGCATCTGCCGCCACTCCTCGTCGCTCTCGAAGAAGCCCTGATGGATCAGGATCGGCTTGGCGGGATCGGCGGAGGCGAGCTCGAGACGGCCCGTGCTCGAAGGTCTCATCGGCATGATGCGGACGTTGAAGCGGTCCTCGAACGGCTTCGTGAATGGCATGTAGGGCTTGGCTTCCTGCGATGCGCCCATCCAGAACAGCATCTGCAGATCGGGGATCGGTTCTTCGGGGCGTGACTTGACGAAGCCGGTGATGCCGAACGGCAAGTCGGTCGCGAAGCCCGTGCCGGTGAGGTACGCGCGCGTGACCGCGAGGCCCGCGCGGTCGAGACGCATCATGTCGCGGAACGGGCTCGATGGTCCCTTGCGCTTATAGAAGATCGCGGCGGACGTGTGGTCATAGAGGTTCTGGCCGACGCCTTTCAGCGCGACGCGCGTGGCGATGCCGTGCTTAGCGAGGTGGGCGGGATCCCCGATGCCGGAGAGCATCAACAGATGGGGCGAGTTGATCGCGCCGCCGGCGAGGATCACCTCGCGTTCTGCGTGGACTTCGTGGCTTTCGCCGCCTTGTGTGTAGGCGATGCCTTGCGCGCGGTTGCCGCCCGTCATGATCGATGTCGCGTAGGCGTCGGTCTCGACGGTGAGGTTCGGGCGGCGGCGTGCTGCTTTGAGATAGGTGGTGGCGGTGCTGCCGCGGCGGCCGTCGACCATCGTCGTCTGGATGCGCGCGAATCCGTCGGTGTTCTCGCTGTTGTAGTCGTCGGTCCAGCCATAGCCCTTGGCGCGGGCGGCGGCGAGGAACTTGTCGATGATGGGGTCCTGGAAGCTCGAATACTGCGTCTGCAAGGGGCCACCGACGCCGCGATAGGCGGTCTCCCCGCCTTCCCAGTTCTCGGCGCGCTTGAAGTACGGCAGCACATGACGGAAAGACCAATCCGGCAGGCCGGTCGAGGCCCAGCGGTCATAGTCGGCGGGGTGGCCGTGGTAGTAGGCCATCGCGTTGATCGACGAGCAGCCGCCGACGACCTTGCCGCGTGCGCATTCGATGCGGCGGTTGTCCATCGTCGGCGAGGGCTCGGCGAAGTACATCCAGTCGTGCAGGCGGCGCTGGAGAATACGGCCCCAGCCCAGCGGAATGTGGATCCAGGGATCGCGGTCCCAGCCGCCTGCTTCCAGCAGCAGCACCTCGACGTCGGGATCTTCGGTCAGCCGGTACGCGAGCGTGCAGCCGGCCGAGCCCGCGCCGACGATGATGTAGTCGTAGTTCTTGGCGCGGGGCATGCGGGGGCGTTTCCTTTGGCGGTTGGCGTGTCGGCGCATTTGAAGGCAGTGCACGCATCCGAGCAAGCACCTGCTTCGCGCCGGATTGCCGCGAGGGGGGGGAAATGGTGACGGAGGCGTTGCGTGTGCTGCCGCCCCTCACCCCAACCCTCTCCCCGTTCGTGAAGGCGAACAGGGAGAGGGAGAATCATAGCGCCGCGGTCGCAACCTTGAGCCAGGCGCGCGTTGCGGTGTCGGTAATCTGCGGGATGATCTCTGCCAATACGCGGGCGTGGTAGGTGTCGATCCAGCGGCGTTCGTCCGCCGTGAGGGCGTCTACGTCGATCAGGCGGCGGTCGTAGGGGGCGAGCGTGAGCGTCTCGAACGACAGCATCGCGCGTTCGCCGCCGGGCGGGACTTTGGCGCTCTCGACCAGCACGAGGTTCTCGATGCGGATGCCATAGGCTTTAGCTTTGTAGTAGCCGGGCTCGTTCGACAGGATCATGCCGGGCTCCAGCGCGACCATGCCGCGCTTTGAGATCGAGGCGGGGCCTTCGTGCACGGAGAGATAGCTGCCGACGCCGTGGCCGGTGCCGTGGTCGTAGTCGAGGCCGAGATCCCACAACGCGCGGCGGGCCATCGCGTCGAGTTCGACGCCACGCGTGCCCGCAGGAAAGCGCGCAGTGGAGACGGCGATGTGTCCCTTCAAGACGGCGGTGTAGCGCTGGCGCATTTCCCTGGTGGGCTCGCCTATGGCGACCGTGCGCGTGATGTCGGTGGTGCCGTCGGCGTATTGCGCGCCAGAGTCGATCAGAAAAAGCTCGCCGGGCTTCAAGAGGCGCGTGGTGGCGTCAGTAACGCGGTAGTGTACGATCGCGCCGTTGGGGCCGCTGCCTGAGATCGTGTCGAAGGAGATGTCGCGGAGCGCGTCGGTCTCGCGGCGGCAGGCTTCGAGCTGGCGGACGGCTTCGATCTCGTCGATGCGGCCCGATGGTGCATTGGCGTCGAGCCAGGCGAGATAGCGGACCATCGCCGCGCCATCACGCAGGTGAGCCGCGCGGGCGCCCTTGATCTCGGCGGCGCTCTTGCGTGCTTTCGGTTCGATGCAGGGATCGCGGCCGCGCATGATGCTGGCTTTGCCCAGGGCACGCGCGATGGCGAAGGCGGCCGTCTCGGGATCGAGCCGTACTTTGCGGCCTGCGGTCTTCAGCGCCTTCAATCTGATCATCAGATCCTTCGGCGGATGCGTGCGTGCGATCGGGGCTAGATGCTGCGCAACGGCCGGCGTGATCTTCTCGGGTGCGATGAACAGTTCGGCCTTTCCCTTCGCGGGCACGATGGTGAAGGCGAGTGTCACGGGATTGTGCGCGACGTCCGCGCCGCGGATGTTGAACAGCCAGCAGATCGAATCCGGCAGGGTGAGCACAACGGCGTCCTGGTTTTCGTCCTTCAGCCGCTTTTGCAGATCGGCGAGCTTGTCCGCCGCGGAGACGCCGGCGTAGTTCAACGGCTGCACGATGACGGGGCTTACGGGGACCGGAGGGCGCTCCTTGCCCCAGACGCGATCGATGAGGTTGGTGGGCACGGCTTTCAGCGTGAGCTGGCGTTTGGCGACGGCCAGGGTCAGCCGCTCGATCTCGGCCAGCGTATGCAGCCAGGGATCGAAGCCGATCTTGCCTCGTGCGGGGAGCATTTCGACCAGCCAATCCGAGAGCTTCTGCTCGGGCACCTGACGGATCGCGAACACAGAGTCATCCACCTCGGCCGCCGATTGGATGGTGTAGCGGCCATCGACGAACAGGCATGCGGCGCGGCGACCGATGGCGGCCATGCCGGCGCTGCCGGAGAAGCCCGATATAAAGCGCAGCCGTTCGGCGGAGCGGGGGACGTATTCGCCCTGGTGTTCGTCGGCGCGGGGCACGAGGAAAGCGTCGAGATCGCGGCTGGCGATCTCGGTGCGGAGCAGCTTCACGCGCTGAGCGTGTTGGCCGGCGTTTGGTCCGGCGGCGGGGGCGTCGAAGGTTTGAAACATGCCCTGACTTTAGCGGACGGCGCCGGGTATGCAATCGGATGGCTCGGCCGGAAAGGCGGCATCAACAACCGCCGCCAACGCATAGTTCCGCATTGTGCGATGCAGCATCTCATCTACCGCATGCGCGAAGAAGGGCGTATCTAAGGCTCACGGGCACGCATCGCTTCGGGGCGACGTAGTCCGACAGGTAAACAATCAACCCCGGGATCACCATGAGCACAAACCTTCATACGCTCCCCGCGTCAGTGGGGACGGACGAGAGCGGATTGTCTTTCGGCGGCCGTATCGCAACAGCGCTCCAGCAGATCGCGTCCAAGTTCCAGGAAGCTCTGGCGCTGCGCCGGTCGCTGCGCGAAATCGAGGCTCTCACCGATCGCGAACTGTCCGATATCGGGCTGGCGCACGACGAGATCCATCGCCTGCGCCGCGGCGACGTGTTCACGCCGCTGGGCTGGACCGGCCACGACGTCAGCCGCGAGAAGCTGCCGTTCTGAAGGCTTCAGCGGGCGGCGTTGCTCTTGTATGATGCCGCCACGTCTGTAATCCTGAGATCGACAAGCTCTCCCTTCGCGGATCGTTCGTGAAGGGAGACCGCGACACGATCACGGGTAAGGCATGAAAGCGCCAGACTTCGCCTACGAGCGCGCCGATACACTGGGCCATGCGCTAGCTCGCCTCGCAGAGTTGAAAGACCGCGCACGCATTCTGGCTGGCGGCCAAAGCCTCGTGCCGACCCTCAACTTGCGTCTGCAATCACCGGAGGTGATTCTCGACATCGGCCGGATTTCGGAGCTACGCGGCATCCGCGTCGAAGGAAGCGCGATCCGCATCGGCGCCCTGACCCGGCACGCCGACCTCCTCACTTCGGACCTTCTGGCCCTGTCGTGTCCTCTGCTGCCGATGGCGGCGCATCACATCGCCCACCCTGCGATCCGCAACCGCGGCACCATCGGCGGCAGCATAGCGCTCGGCGATCCTGCGGCCGAATTGCCCGCCTGCATCGTCGCCCTCGACGCCAAGATCGTCGCGATGAGCACAGCGGGCGAGCGGCGGATCGCCGCGCGTTCCTTCTATACCGGCGTCTATTCGAACGTGCTCGCGCCCACGGAGTTGATCGTCGCTGTCGAGATCCCATTCCTGAAATCTGGAGAACGGGACGGCTTTCTCGAGCTGTCACGGCGCGAAGGCGATTACGCGATGATCGGCGTCGCGGCGCGCGGAGCTCTGGCCGATGGGAAATTCAGCTCGCTGTCGCTGGCGTATTTCTCGGCTGGCGACCGGCCGCTCCTGGCGCCCGCGGCTACCCGTGCCTTGACCGGCAAGGCTCTCGACGCCGCCACACTCGATACAGCCGTCGGCGCGCTCGCGGGCGAACTGCCCGAGCACAAGGACCTCCAGGCTGATCCGGCCGTACGCCGCCACCTCGCCGGCGTTCTGCTCCGTCGGCTGGTGACGCAGATGATGGCCGCGTAGCGTCCTTCAATCGCTATCGAACGACTTCGACACCGCCGTCGTGATATCCGCGATGGGCTTCTTGACGTAATCGGCTGCGATCTCCTTGGCGATGCGGCGTTGCAGTTCGTGGCCGAACGCCTTTCGCATCACACCCAGCGCGGAGGGCGGGGCGACGATCACGATGTGCTCGAAGGCGTGCGCGGCAGCTTCCTTCTCGAGATCCGCGGCGATACCGACGACGAAGCGGTCCTCGGCCCTCTGATGCAGATCGGGCGCCTCGACCGACGAGCGATGCTGACCCTGAGATTCGTGCACGCGGCCGGGATGATCGCGCCCCCGCTCGTGCGACGGCGGGTTGGTCTGGTCGTAACGCCGGAGGACGCTGAGCCGGGGCTAGAGCGCCGTGCCTTCGTTGACGAGAATGATCCCGTGCGCACCGTCGACGACGGCGACCCACATCTTGGAGGCCAGCTTCATGGCGTTTTGCTCCGATCGTTTTGCGCAACCTACCGGTTTGGTGATCCCGGCCTTTACCGGTAGGGCCGATACGAGGCCGGGACATTGAGCCAGGGCAATCGACGGCAGGCAAAAAGCGTTCCCTGCTGCGCGTACGTATGGGATGCCGACATCCGTTGGCTGGCAACGGCGGCAATCATCACCGCGCCTTCCTGCGGGCGGCTTGCTTGCGGTCCTCGACGAGACGCTCCGCCTCGCGCCGCAGATCGGCCTCGCGGATGCCCCTGCCGGTCAGTCCGGGCGAGCCGATATCGAACTCGACCACGATATCGCCGGACTTGCCGACCCGGCACGAGAAGGCGAGCACGTGGCCGTCCCATTCCATCTGCTAGTGGGCGATCGCAAAGCCCTGGCCATGCTGGATAACGGCGCGAAGCGCGATCACGGCGACGGACGCGATGTCCCGGTCGATGAGGGCCGCGGCCGCCGGACTGGCAAAACAATAAAAAGGAAACAGAGCACGTGCCATAGAGGATCTCCTTTGCCCAACACGCGGCGCACGCCGACATGGCGTGACCGGTGGGATGGCAAAGGAGGGTGGGGCTAAGCGCTCATGGGCGAGGGCTTAGCCGCCGTTTATGGCGAGATGCGGGCGCACCACCGACATGGCGCGTCCCGCAATGCAGACTGCCTCAGAGGCCTTCGACGATCCGGATGTCGCGATCCGCGCCGTCGCCGAGTTCCTTGAGCGCGGCCTGATAGCCGGGGCTGTCGTGTGCGGCGATGGCGGCCGCGACGCTGGGGAACTCGGTGATGACCGCGCGCTGCATCAGGCCGTTCTCGAAGGTCTTGGCGGGATTGCCGCGCACGACGAACTTGCCGCCGCCGGCTTCGATCGCGGGACCTGCCAGCTTGGCATATGCTGCGAGATTGTCCGGCTTCGAGATCGAGCGATACGTCGTGATCCAATAACCCTTGGCCATGATGGCGTCTCCTCTGGATGATGTTGGGTTGATGGGGATGGCCCACCTTAACGACTACGCGGCCGCACACAAGATAGGCGGAACCTAACGATCAGCCGCACGCTCCGGGATAACTCAGGGCCGCTCCGGTAACCGGGGATGAAATTTATTCGCAACCCGATGAAACCGACGGACTCACGTTACGTATCTCCACCAGGATCATCCGAGGGACAACTCGCCATGGGCGTTCGATCGATTGCCGCCGCCGCTACACTTGCGCTCGGCCTTGCTGCGACTATAGCAGCGGCCGAGGACCAGTTCGAGAAATGGCCGGTGCTGCGCTCGACGTTCCCCTCCACGGGCGGTGGCGGCATGATGATCAAGGGCTATGATCCCGTCATCACCGGGGCGAAGTGCATCACCACGTTCATGGCGGTCGAGCCTGGGCCGAACCCCAACGTCTACACCAGTGTGATCGAATTCGAAGCGCAGCAGGCGCAAGGCGGTACGCTTTGCACAAACGGCAAATGGCGGGCGTTCGAGGGCGGCGCGTCCGGCACCACGCCGTTCCGCGTGTTCTTCAAGGACGGCGTGTTCCGCGGCAGCCCGTGAGTTGTACTCACCCGGCAGCCAGCCAAGCCCTGGCACGATCCATCCAACCTTCGGCCTCGGGCTGAGCCGCCTCGAACGGATCGGCGTGGAACTCCGCGCCGGCCTCGAGTGCGAGGTTCGCCACGGCGTCGACAAGGACCGGACTGCCAGCGGCATAGACGATATCGTCCTCGCCCAGCGGCGGCAGATCCTGGCTCGCACTGCCGTAGGCAGGTAGCTCGCCCGGCGTTGCATCCTCGACCGCGGCCATCGCGAGAACATTCGGGTGGGCGGTCGCCAAATCGAGTGCGGGGCCCATGTAGTACGACGCGAGCTTGCGCGAATTGGCGACGAGCACCATGCGGCGATGCGGGTTCTCGGCGAGCGCTGCGGCGGCTACGCTCCACACCGGCGCAAAACCGGTGCCGCTTCCGATGAGCACCAGACGCTTTTCTTGCGAAGGCCGCAGGTAGGCATGCCCGAACGGTCCTTCGACCAAAACGGAATGACCTGCGCGAATGGCGCTGCCGAGCTGCGGCGTGACCTTGCCACCGCGCACGCGCTTCACGTGCAGCCTGATGCGACCATCGGCAGGTCCACCTGCAAGCGGCGCAGTCGGGCTGAATGCGCGATCGGGAAATCCGCGAAAGCGAAAGCGGCAATACTGCCCCGGCCAGATCTCCATTGCTTTCCCCGGTTCGATCACGACCTCGACGATATCGAGGGCGAGATCCGTCAACGCAGCGATGCGGCCTCCGACTTGGCTCACCGTTGGCAGCGGCTCGGCTTCGATCTCGAGATCGGAGAACACCATCGCCTGCCACGCATGCACCATGCCGGGCTGTCGCGACTGTCCGCCGAGCGTTATGCCGGCGCGCACGAGACACGCGCCGCAGCGGCCCGCCCTGCAATCGTGGGGCAAGTCCACCCCTCCGGCGATCGCCGCGTCGAGAACGAGTTGCCCGGAGCGCGCGTGGCACCGGCTCTCGCCGACGCGAATGGTGTGCAGTCTCGCCATCAATCGACCTCCAGCTTGAAAGGACGCAAGTGTCTGGTGTGACGCTTCTCGGCGTGATCGAAGGCCGCGACCCACATCAGCACGCCAGTCTTGATCGCGACGTCGTGGGCGCTGCCGGTGTAGAGGCGGCGGACGACCTCGAGGGTCCAGCGGCCGGCCGCCCAGCGCGCGACGCCGCGTACGCTCGTGGCGGTCATGGCGAGCGTGTCGGGGACGAGGATGCTAGGGATCACCGTGCCATCGGGGATCTTGTCGTCGAGTGCTCGCGAGTAGGGCGCGGTTTCGGATTGCGTCATCCACCAGCGCGCGCCTTCGCTCTCGCTTTCGCCGGGCGCGTCGGACACACGACCGACGGCCGACGCGACGGCCTTGGAATCGCGCGGCAGACGTTTGGGGCGGAGCAGGACGCGGCCGCCTTCGTCACGGACCTCGGTGATGTTGGATTCATGCCCGCTCTGGCCCGGATCGACCTCGTAGCCGCCGGCGTACTGGGTAGACGGCTCGCCCGATGCGGCGTTCGCCGGCCGCGGGCTGCCGAAATGGCTGTTCTCGATGAACCCCGCCGGCCCGCCGTGCGAAGCGCGCCATTGCCAGACGTCGGCGATGCCGCCGCCGACGGTGTAGTGAAGCCCGCGTCCGGTGGCGCTTGGCGGCTTGTCCGGTAAAGGCTGGCGCGCGAGATGGATGGCGCTGCCGATCAACTGCAGGCCGGGCTTTGCCAGCAGGATCGCGAGCTTGTCCTCGTTGAACCGCATCTCGTCGGAGAGATCGCTGCGCGACGCGGCGACGTACCAGCCCCCCGCGCGCTTCACCAGCGGCATGTGCTTCAGCGAGCGCGTCGGGTCGTCCCACACGAACGCGAAGTAGGCGTGGACACCATCGTGCACCGCGCGCACTTCGACCCGCGTTTCGTAGCTGCCGCCGAAGTCGCCGCCCTGAGAAGTCAGCACACTCGATGGTGCGGCCTTGGCCCAGATGGGATCGGACATATCGCCATCGAGACGCGGTGCTTCGTTGGCGTCGATCTCGACGACGCGGAGGGTCGTCCGCGTGGCCTGCTCGGCGCCAACGGCCAGACCTCCCACGACCAAAGCCAGCGCCAGCGCCAACGCCAGAGGATGGGCATGGAGCTTGGCGTCGCTGCGTGCCCTTGCCGGCTGATGCACGTCGGATCGATGATTTTGCGGTCGGTTGCGCGCGAGTTCCTGCGCGAGCAGATCGGCGAGATCCGGCGGCGGCGGGGCGATGACGAGCGCACGGGGACGAAACACGCGCGCAAGCTGGGCGAAGCCGCCGACCGCGGCATGAAGCGCGACGTGCGCAACGATCGCCGCGATCGAAACCCACGTGGCCTCGCGGTGGATCACCATGATGGTCCGGCCCGCACCGCCGAACAGCATCACGCCCGTCACCACCAGCGTGACCAGCGATGCGATCAGCAGCCAGAAGACCACGACATTGACGGCCGACCAGCGCGCGCGGCCCTTGCTCGCCATCGCTAGAACGCGGCTCCGGTCGAGCCTGATACGCGGTATCAGCCTCGCTCGCACGATGTAGATCGCGTAGCCCGCGAGGATGGCAATCAGCACCACGCCCGCGGCCAGATGATTGAACCACAGGTTTGCGCTCGGCAGGATCGGATCGAGCGCGATCAGCCATTCGGTTTCGGGATCATCGGTCGCGATGCGCAAACCCGTGGCGACGAGAACGATCCACGATCCCGCGAGCACCCAGTGCAGGATCACGGTCCCGGTATCCGACGTCGGTCGATTTCTCGCCATGCTCGAGGCCCCCTCGGCCGTCGCGGCGCGCCCGATCGCGAGAAAACGCGAGCGTCACCGTCTCCGAAAACTCTCCGCCGTGAAACAATCCCCTCGACGGGTTGTATCGGTGCCGAATGGGCCACCAATAAGGCACTGTAGTTATTGCGTTTTTCGATACATGAGCATTACCGGATGTAATACCGTCGGTTCATAATCTCGACTCGTGTTGCGTGGGTGCGATTCCGCTGATCGCCAGATCGTGATTCCATATCTCCATTGATTCGATGGAGGTCTGGATGACGGTGCCACTCGAGATCCGGCGGGATCGAACACCCG